>CAZPQP010000097.1:0-7600 GCA_964588635.1 uncultured Bifidobacterium sp. | reverse complement strand
ACAGAGGGGTCTGACCCCTCTGTTAACCAACGCGGCGGAAGATCAGCGCGCTGTCGTGGCCGCCGAAGCCGAAGCCCGTCGACATGACGTGGTCGGTCGTGGTCGGCTGGGCGCTGCGCACGAGGTCGAGGTCGACGTCGGGCTCGACCAGGTTCGCGTTCGGTGGGAGCTCGTTGCGGGCGAAGCAGGCGAGCGCCGCGATCGCCTCGATCGCTCCCGCCGCTCCGAGCGTGTGCCCATGCTGGCCCTTGGTGGAGGACACCGGCGCGTCGCCCAGGCCGGCCAGGCCGAAGGCGAGCGCCTCGGCCGCGTCGCCGACGGGCGTCGACGTGGCGTGGGCGTTGACGTACCCGATCGCCGACGCCTCGAGCCCCGCGTCGGCCAGCGCGGCGGTGATGGCCCGCGCCGGTCCGGTGCCGGTCTCATCGGGACTCGTGAGGTGTCCCGCATCGCAGGCCTGCCCGTAGCCGACGATCTCGGCGTAGATGCGGGCACCGCGCGCCCGGGCGTGCTCGAGCTCCTCGAGCACGAGGACGCCGGCGCCCTCGGCCATCACGAAGCCGTCGCGCGCGGCGTCGAACGGACGGGAGGCCCCCTCCGCGCCGCGCGCCAGCGAGGCGACGGCGCCGAGCTTGAGGTACCCGGCCAGGATCGGCGGAACTACCGCGGCCTCGGCACCGCCGGCCAGCATCGCGTCGGCCCGGCCGAGCCGGATCCGCTCGCACGCCCAGCCGATCGCATCGGAGCCGGCGGCGCACGCCGTCGCCGGCGCCGACGTCGGCCCGTGCAGGCCATGGAGGCGGGTGACCGCCGCGACCGGCGAGTTCGTCAGCGCCAGCGGGATCGTGAACGGGCTCACGCGGTCGGCCCCGCGCTCGCGCAGCGCGTCCTGCGCCTCCATCAGCGTCGCCGCCCCGCCATGGGCGCACGCGATGCTCGCGCCGATGCGCCAGCCGTCAATGCCGAGGTCGCCGGCATCCGCCAGCGCGGCGGCAGCGGCAGTCGCGGCGTGCATGCCGACGCGATCCATCCGCTTCACCTCGCGCCGGCCGAGCACCGCCTCGGCGTCGTAGGGCGGCACGGTGACGGCAGGCACCGGTGGGAGTCCGGGGAGCTCCACTGCGCGCGCCGCGCTGCGGCCCGCGAGGATCGCATCCCAGAAGCCCTCGACCTCGTTGCCGAAGCCCGACACGATGCCCAGTCCCGTGATGACCACGCGGCGCATGCCGACAGTGTGACGAATGCGCCTCGCCGAAGGCGTCTCTCAGGTTCCGTTCAGCCTCGTGCGCCACAGTGCATCTGCACGCACCGCACGACCCTCTTGGAGCACTCACATGACCGATACCGATAACACCGGCAACTCCCTCGAGCCCGCGACGCCGCAGAACGTCGATGGCGCCGATACCCCGACCACTGAGCTGCCGACCGGCAGTCGTCGCCTCTCCCGCAACCGGAAGCTCGCGATCGTCGGCGGCGCCGCCGCCGTGATCGGCCTCGGTGCGATCGCCGCACCGGTCGTGGCGAACACGCTCGATGATCACGGCAGGGACCACGACGACCGCCACGAGCAGTTCGAGCAGGAGCTCGCGCAGAAGCTCGGCGTGCCGCAGGAGAAGGTCGACAGCGCGCTCAAGGCGATGCAGGGCGATCGGCTCGAGCAGCGCCTCGGCGAGCTGCAGCAGTCCGGTGCCCTCACCGCGGATCAGGCCGCCGGGATCAAGGCCAAGATCGCCAGCGGCGACGTGGAAGGCGCGATGACCGAGCTGCGCACGGCGATGATGACCACGCAGGTGACTGCCCTGGTCAAGGCCGGCACCGTCACCCAGGCGCAGGCCGATCAGATCACCGCACTCGTCAAGGCCGGCGTTCCCGTCGGGCTGCGGGTGCCGCCGCCCGGGGCGACGGGCGACATGGAGCAGCACGTCGAGTCCGCCGAGCACCAGCAGGAGCAGGTGCAGCGCCTCCAGCAGGCGGGCCTCATCACGGCGGAGCAGGCCAAGGAGATCAACGCCCTGATCTCCGCGAAGAAGACCGCCGAGGCTGAGACCGCGATCCACGCCGCGATGGATGCCGGGCTGCTCAAGCAGCTGGTGCAGGACGGCAAGGTCACGCAGGCCCAGGCCGATCAGATCACCGCGCTGCAGGCGGCCGGCGTGCCGATCGGCATCGGCGGCCCCGGCATGGGCGGACACCGCGGCCACCACGGCATGGACGGCGACCACCATGGCAAGGGCGACCACCACGACGGCGACCACGGCATGGGCGGCTTCGACGGCGCACCGCCGGCGGATGGCGGCCAGCAGGGTCAGAGCGGCGGCTTCCAGCCCCAGACCTATGGCAGCGACAACGCCTGATCGCACGACGCGGCTCCGCACGGCATACTCGTGCGGAGCCGTTCGGCTCTCCGCCATGCGCATCCTCATCGTCGAAGACAACGAAGCCGTCCGCTCCGCGATCCGCCGGGCGCTGACGGCGCGCGGCCATGAGATCGTCGAGGCCGCGACGGCCGCCGAAGGACGGGTGCTCGCGACCGACGCGATCGACGCGATCGTGCTCGACGTGAACCTCCCGGACGGATCGGGCTTCGACGTGTGCCGGACGCTCCGCGAGACCGGCCTGCGGGCGCCGATCCTGATGCTGACCGCCCGCGACGCCGTGGCGGACCGCGTGGAGGGCCTCGACGCGGGCGCAGACGACTACCTCGTCAAGCCCTTCGCGACCGTGGAGCTCGACGCACGTCTGCGGGCGATCTCGCGCCGCTCGCTGGCCGACCCCGGCACGCCGGACGAGATCCTCGACGTGGCCGGCGTCCGCCTCGACCTCGCCTCCCACACCGTCAGCCGCGACGGCGACCAGCTCGATCTCACGCGCACCGAGCGGCTCCTGCTCGAGCTGTTCCTGCGCAATCCGGAGCGGGTCCTGACCCGCGAGGTGATTCTCGATCGCGTCTGGGGCATGGACGCCCAGACCTCCTCGAACGGCGTCGAGGTCTACGTCGGCTACCTGCGTCGCAAGCTGGAGGCCGATGAGCGCCCGCGCCTGATCGAGACGGTCCGCGGCGTGGGCTACGTGCTCCGAGTCCCGGCGTGAGCCTCCGCGTCCGCATCGCGCTCGCGTCGGCGCTCGCCGTGATCGTCGCCTTCGGCATCGGCGGCGTGGTCACGTACCAGGCCGTCTCGCGCTCGCTCTACCACCAGATCGACGACCAGCTGCGCACGGCGGCGATCCGCGAGGCGCGGGCCGCCATGCGTCCCGACCGGGAGCCCGATCGCGACGGGTTCGGCGGCAACAGCAACGGCCGCTTCGGCGGTCCCGGGATCTTCACGGAGCTGATCAACGCCCAGGGCGAGATCGTGCGCCTGCCCGAGGGGGAGACGCCGCTGCCGCCCTCCCGGCGCGCGGCGGAGATCGCGGCAAACGGCGGCAGCCACTTCGACACCCTCGAGGCCGGCCGCACCACGGTGCGGACGCTGACGGTCGGTCTGCAACCCGGCCTCGCGCTGCAGGTCGGGCGCTCGGTGGAGGACGCACAGCGCTCGCTCGACGAGCTGCGCAGCATCCTCCTGCTGGCCGGAGCCGGCGGCATGCTGCTCGCCATCCTGCTCGGTGTGATCGTCGCCGACCGCGGCCTCGTGCCGTTCCGCCGGCTGGCGCGCAACGTCGAGGTCGCGGCCCGCGATCGCGACCTGAGCAGCCGCATTCCCGAGGAGGGCGGCGCCGAATCGGTCGCCGTCGCCGGGGCGGTCAACCAGCTGCTGGCGGGCCTCGAGGAGTCACGCTCCGCGCAGGATCAGCTCGTCGCCGATGCGGCGCACGAGCTGCGCACGCCCCTCACCGCGCTGCGCACCGACGTCGAGACGCTCGGAGATCCCAACGCCGATCTCTCGGACGAGGATCGGCGGCAGATCGCCCAGGCGCTCGATCGCGAGATCGACGAGGTCTCGCGCATGATCACCGGCATCGTCGATCTGGCCCGCGGAGCACGGCCGGTCGAGCAGTCCGAGCCGCTGCGCCTCGACGATGTCGCCGCCGACGTGGTGGCGCGGGCACGCTCGCGGCGCCCGGAGGCCGTGATCGAGCTCGACACGGAGGAGGCGCCGATGATCGGCGATCCGCTGCGCCTCGAGCGCGCGCTCGGCAACCTCGTCGAGAACGGCCTCCTGCACGGCGCCTCGCCGGTCACCGTGCGCGTGCGGCCGGGCGAGGTCGTGGTCGACGACGCGGGCACGGGCATCCCGGCGAACCAGCGCGAGGCCATGTTCGAGCGGTTCCGCCGCGGTACGGGGCATCAGGATCGACCCGGCTCCGGGCTCGGACTGGCGATCGTCAGGCAGGACATCGCCGCGCATGGGGGAACGGTGGAGATCACGGAGTCCCCCTCCGGCGGCTGCCGCGTGATCGTGCGCCTGCCGTCCGCCTGATTCGCCTTCACAAATACTGTTGATAGGATCTTCTTATGGATTCCGCTGAGTTCCTGGGCCTGCCCCCGCGCGTCGCCAAGCCCCGCCACGTGGGCATCACCCACGTGATGGACAAGGGCCTCGGCCTCGAGGACATCCGCTCGATGATCGAGATGAGCGGCGACTACATCGACATCGTGAAGCTCGGCTGGGGCACGTCGTACGTGACCGGCAAGCTGCGCGAGAAGCTCGATCTCTACAAGGAGCTCGACATCCCGGTCGTGTGCGGCGGCACGCTGCTGGAGGTCGCGGAGGCGCGCGGTCGCATCGACGGCTACCGGCAGTGGCTGACGGACCAGGGCTTCACCAGCGTCGAGGTCTCCGACGGCACGATCGACATGCCGCGGGAGCGCAAGCTCGAGCTGATCGAGCTGTTCGCGAAGGACTTCCGCGTGCTGAGCGAGGTCGGCTCGAAGGACGCCGAGGAGATCTTCGCCCCGTACCAGTGGGTCGAGTGGATCAAGGAGGAGCTCGCCGCCGGCTCCTGGAAGGTGATCACCGAGGCCCGGGAATCGGGCACCGCCGGCATCTTCCGCACCTCCGGCGAGGTCCGCAGCGGCCTGATCGACGAGATCGCCCACGAGCTCGACGTCGCGAACCTGCTGTTCGAGGCGCCGCAGAAGGCCCAGCAGGCGTGGTTCATCAAGCACCTCGGCCCCGACGTGAACCTCGGCAACATCCCGCCGGACGAGGTCATCCCGCTCGAGACGCTGCGCCGCGGCCTGAGGAGCGACACGCTGTCGCTGATCCTCGGCCTCGACGGCTAGGCTGGGCGCCATGTCCGACATCCTCGTGATCGGCTCCGGGGGAGCCGGGCTGGCCGCCGCGATCGCCGCGCATGACGCGGGTGCATCCGTGACGATCGCGACGAAGCTCGGCGTGGCCTCGTGCAACACCGCCAAGGCCCAGGGCGGCATCCAGGCGGCGGTCGGCCCCGACGATTCCGTCGAGACGCACTTCGAGGACCTGATGCGGTCCTCGCACGACACCGCCGATCCCGTGCTCGCCCGCGTGCTCGCCGAGGAGGGTCCCGCCACCGTCGCCTGGCTCGAGGGGCTCGGCGTGGGCTTCACCCGCGAAGCCGACGGCGCGCTGCGCGTCGCGCGCTGCGGCGGCGCGACCCGCAAGCGCCTCCTGCAGGTCGGCGACCAGACCGGCCTCGCCATCGCCACCGCCCTGCGCCAGGCGGTCGGCGAGCGCGACATCGAGGTACTCGACCACGCGGCGCTGGTCGAGCTCGCCCCCGGTCGCGCCGTGCTCGACCGTCGCGGCGAGCGCATCGAGCTCGAGCCGAAGGCGATCATCCTCGCGGCCGGTGGCCGCTGCAAGCGCGTCGCCGCCGAGACCGGCGAGCTGTCCACCAACGGCGACGGCGCCACCGGCGAGGTGGCCGAGCTGGCCGTCGCCGCCGGCTGCGCCGAGCGCGATCACGACTCGCTGCAGCGCCACCCGACCGGGGCCGCCTGGCCCGAGTCGCTGGCCGGCTACGCCGTGCCGGAGACCACGCGTGCCTACGGCGCCCGCCTCCTCAACGCGCTCGGCGAGCGGTTCGTCGACGAGCTGTCCCCGCGCGACGTCGTCGCCGAGGCGATCATCCGCGAGTGCGCCGAGGGCCGGGGCATCACGACCCCCGACGGCCGTCCCGCCGTGCACCTCGACTGCTCGCCCGTCGATCCCGCCGACGCCGAGACGTCGTTCCCCTACACCCTGCGCCGCTACCGCAAGGCCGGTCTCGATCCGCTCACCGAGCTCCTGCCCGTGTACCCCGTCCTGCACTACCAGAACGGCGGGCTCGTGATCGACGCACATGGGGCCACCACCGTGCCGGGCATCTGGGCGGCGGGCGAGATCACCGGCGGCGTGCACGGGCGCAACCGCATGATGGGCAACTCGCTGCTCGACGTCTGCGTGTTCGGTCGACGCGCCGGCGCAGCGGCAGCGCGTACCGTTGCGTAGATGACCGAGGTCCTGATCGTCGGCGGCTCCTTCGCGGGTCTCACCGCCGCGCGCGAGCTGCGCGGGCGCGACGTGCTGATCGTGGACCGGTCGCCGATCGGCGCCCACCAGACGTCGGCCTGCGCCCTGCCCGTGCGCATCGCGGCGTGGCTCGGCATCGAGGACGCGATCCTGTTCGAGGACTCGCTGATGCACATCAGCGTCGGGCGCGAGCGCTGGGATGTGCGCCTGCCCGAGGCCTTCGGCGTGATCGACTACGAGCGTGCCTGCCTGCTGCTCGCCGCACAGAGCGACGCCCGCGTGGAGCGCGTGCGCGTGACGGGCCGCGAGGGCGCAACGGTGCTCGGCGCCGACGGCGAGCGGCTGACGGCCGACTGGCTGATCGACGCCTCGGGCTGGCGCCGCGTGCTCGACCCGGCCGGCGCCACCGAGGGCCGTGACACGCGCCTCGTGATCGGCACCGAGGATCATGTGCCGACCGCGCTGGCGCCCCGGGCCGACGGCTTCGGGTTCTACCTCGAGAAGTCGCTCCTGCGCTCGGGCTACGGCTGGTCGTTCGCAGCGGGCGATCACGTGCGCGCCGGCGTGGGCTCGTTCATCAAGGAGCCGCTGCAGCCGGCGATGACCAAGCTGCGCGAGCGCGACGACCTCGGACCGGGACGCGAGCACCACGGCGGCGCGATCGCGTGCGTGCCCCGCACGCCCGTCGACGGCAACGTGCTGTACGCCGGCGACGCCGCCGGGCATGCGCTCCCGATCACCCTCGAGGGCATCCGCCCCGCCGTGTTCTTCGGCGCCGGCGCCGGCCGCCTCGTCCACGCGGCGGTGACCGGCACGCTGACGGCCGACGAGGTGCGCCGTCGCTACCGCGCGCTCCACGAAGAGCACCTCGGCGGCTACGCGAAGCTCAACCGCATCCAGCGGCTCTACCGCTATCTGCCCGAACCCGTGCTGCGTCGGCTCGTGACCCGCGGCGTGGGGCAGCCGACGCGCGGCGAGGGCGAGGTGGCGTTCCGCAGCCTGCGCTACCTCGACGTGCTGCGCCCCGAGCAGCTGCCCGCCCTGCCGTAGCCGGTAGGCTCCGGCGGTGCAGCACGACGCATCGCTCCTCGTCGACGCCCTCGCGGCCCTCGACCCGATGATCCTCGAGCACGAGTTCTCGCTGCTCGGCTACGGGCGCGGCT
>CAZPQP010000096.1:0-7637 GCA_964588635.1 uncultured Bifidobacterium sp. | reverse complement strand
TCGAGCACGAGGTCGTCGAAGCCCTGCTCGTGCAGCGCGAGCGCGACGCGGTAGATGTTGGACGCGTCCTCGCAGGCGAGGATGTGGTTGGGATCGAGATCGGCGAACAGCGCGATCTTGTCCTTGAGGTCGCGCGTGATCGGATGCGAGGCGCGGCAGACGACGATGTCGGGCGTGATGCCGATGCGGCGCAGCTCGTTGACGGAGTGCTGCGTGGGCTTCGTCTTGAGCTCGCCGGCGGCCTCGACCATCGGCACGAGCGTGCAGTGGACGTAGCAGACGTTGTCCTTGCCGACCTGGTTGCGCAGCTGCCGGATCGACTCGAGGAACGGCAGGCTCTCGATGTCGCCGACGGTGCCGCCGATCTCGACGAGCACGACGTCGACGGCCTCGGCCTCCGACACGCGCGTGACGCGGCGCTTGATCTCGTCGGTGATGTGCGGGATGACCTGCACGGTCGAGCCGAGGTACTCGCCGCGGCGCTCGCGGCGGATCACGCTGTCGTAGATCGCGCCGGCGGTGGCGTTCGAGAGGCTCGAGGTGTTCTCGTCGATGAAGCGCTCGTAGTGGCCGAGGTCGAGGTCGGTCTCGGCGCCGTCCTCGGTGACGAACACCTCGCCGTGCTGGAACGGGCTCATCGTGCCGGGATCGACGTTGATGTACGGATCCAGCTTGATGACGGCGACGCGCAGGCCGCGGCACTTGAGGATGCGGCCCAGCGAGGCGGCGGTGATGCCCTTGCCGAGAGAGGAGACGACTCCGCCGGTGATGAACACGTACCGGGTCTTGGTCTCCGCCATCTCGTTCCTCCGTGGACTGACACCGGGGACACTAGTCGGGGTGTCGGATGCCATGCAGCGGACGGTTGGTTAACAGAGGGGTCAGACCCCTCTGTTAACCACCGCGAATTCGGTGGCCCACATCGTCGACGGGTTAACAGAGGGGTCTGACCCCTCTGTTAACCAACCGCGAGGTTGGTGGCCCGCGTCGTCGACCGGCGTCGCCGGACGGCCCGACGGTTCGGTCGCTCAGGGCACGAGCGCGAGGACCCGCGCCGGGAAGCCCGAGGCGCCCACGACGGGCGGCACGCCGACGACGAGCATGGCGCCCACGGCGGGGATCAGGTCCAGCCCGACGAGGCCCTCGAGCTGCCACAGGCCGGCCGGCAGCGTGCGGTGGTGCACCGGGAAGGCGTCGTCGCAGCCGCGGTCCACGGACAGCGTGTCGATGCCGATGCCGGCGAGCCCGCGGTCGACGACGAGGTCCGCGGCGTCGGCGCCGAAGCCGGGGAAGCGCAGGGCGCCGACGTAGCGCTCGGGATCGCCGAGGTGCATGTCCCAGCCGGTCAGCGCGAGCAGCGCCTCGCCGGGCGCGAGCTCGCCGTGCTCGCGCTCCATCGCGCGGATGTCGTCGACGCTGACGGCGTAGTCGGGATCCTCGGCGGCCTGGCCGGAGACGTCGACGACGCGGACCGGCACGACCAGGCGCCCGGCGGCGATCTCGTCGACCGTGGCGCCGCCCTCGACGAAGTGCGCGGGGGCGTCGAAGTGCGTGCCGGTGTGCTCGTGGACGTCGATGCGGCGGGCGTAGTAGCCGTCGGCGGGGACGTTGGCCTGCTCCTCCACCCGCACGGGCCGCTCGCCGGGCCACGGTGTCGTGGCAGGCGACAGCGGCTGCGTGAGGTCCACGACCCGCATCAGGCGCGTGCCCGCAGCCTGCGCGCCAGCTCGAGCGCCTCGGCGGCCGAGGCGTCGCCGCCGAGCATGCGCGCGAGCTCGGCGTCCACCCCGTCGTCATCGAGCACGTCGATGGTCGTCTCGGTGGGATCGCCGGCGACCTTGAGCACGCGATAGTGGCGGTCGGCGAGCGCGGCGATCTGGGCGAGATGCGTGATCACGATCACCTGCGTGGACCCCGCCAGCTCGCGCAGCTTCTGCCCCACGGCGACGGCGGTGGCGCCGCCCACGCCGGCATCGACCTCGTCGAAGACCAGCGTCGGCACGGCGTCGCGGTCGTGCGCGGCGACGCGCAGTGCGAGCGCGACGCGCGACAGCTCGCCGCCGGAGGCGGCGTCGGCGATCGGCGCGGGCCTGAGGCCCGGGTTGGGCGCGAGCAGGATGCGGACCTCGTCGGCTCCGGCCGCGCCGAGCTCGCGCTCGACCAGCTCGATCTCCACGGCGGCGTCGCCCATGCCGAGATCGGCGAGGTGGCCCTGCACGGCCTTGGCGAGCTTCGGACCGAGCGTGGCTCGCGCCTTGGTCAGCGCAGCGGCCGCCGCAGCGGCGTCGGCCTGCGCCTTCGCCTCGGCGGCACGCACGGCGTCGAGGCCACCAGCGTCGCCCCGCGCGACGGCGAGCAGGCGGTCGGCCTCCTCCCCCGCCGCGATCGCCTCCTCCAGCGAGCCGTGGCGGCGCACGAGGTCGGTCAGGCGATCGAGGCGGGCCTCGACCTGCTCGAGGCGCGCGGGATCGTGCTCGATGCCGTCGGCGTAGGCGTGCAGCGAGCGCGAGGCCTCCTCCAGGCGGATCACGGCCTCGCGCAGCTCGTCGGCGACCTGTGTCAGTTCCGGATCGCGGTCGGCGGCGGCGCGCACCGCGCGCTCGGCCTCGCCGGTCAGCCCCAGGGCGCCCGCGCCGTCGTCGGGCGACAGCAGCGCGGCGGCGCCGGACGTGCCCTCGGCGAGGACGTCGGCGTAGCGCAGGCGCTGCCGTTCGGCCTCGAGCTCGTCGAGCTCCCCCACGCGCGGCTGCAGCTCGGCGAGCCGCTCCGCGATGCCCTCCAGCTCGCTGATGCGTCCGGCGAGCCCGGCCGCCTCGGTCTCGGCCTGCTCGCGCGCGGTGCGCGCGGCCACGAGCGCCCGCCAGGCGGCTCCCATCGCGGCCACCTTCTCGGCCTGCTTCTCGCCGCCGAAGGCATCGAGGATCGCGCGCTGCGCCGCCGGCTTGGCCAGGCGCCGCGACTCATGCTGGGAGACGACGCCGACGAGGCGGCCGCCGGCATCCTCGAGCGCACCGCGCGTCGCGCTGCGGCCCTGCACCAGCGTGCGGCCGCGCCCGTCGGCACCGAGGCGGCGCGACACGAGCAGACCGTCATCGACGTCGTCGACGAGCTCGCGCACGCCCTCGAAGGCATCGTCGCGGAGCATGTCCTCGGTGATGCGGAACGTCGCCTCGACCTCGACCTGCTCGGCGTGCGGACCGACCAGACCGGCCTCGCCCTTGGCGCCGAGCACCAGCCCGAGCGCACCGGCGAGGATCGTCTTGCCAGCGCCGGTCTCGCCGGTGATGACGGTCATCCCGGGCGCGGGCTCGATCTCCGCCGAGCGGAGGACGACGAGGTTGTCGACCTGCAGCCGCTCGAGCATGGCTAGTGCCCGAACTTGTCGCGGTACCGGGACAGGAACGGACGGTCCGGCAGGATCGCGAGGCGAGCGATCTCCGGCGCCATGCGGATCACCGCGGTCTCGCCCTTGGCCAGGTGGGCCTGCGCGTGGCCATCGACGACGATGCGACTGCCGACGTCGCGCGTGCGCGAGACGATGCGGACCTCGTGGCCGCGCCCGAGGATCAGCGGGCGGCCGTCGAGCGAGTGCGGGGCGACGAACGTGACCACCACGGCGTCGACGCCCCACTCGATCACGGAGCCGCCGGCCGAGAGGTTGTAGCCCGTGGAGCCAGCCGGCGTCGAGACGAGGATGCCGTCGCAGCCGCGATGGCCCAGATCGACGCCGTTGACGGCCCACTCGAGGACCGCCATGCGGCCGAGCTGATCCGCGGTGACGAGCACGTCGTTGATGGCGATGAAGCGCCCGTCGGGCGTCTCGACGGAGACCGTCGGCAGCTCCACGACCTCGAGACCGCCGCCGAGCACGTCGGGCAGCCGGTCGAGCATCTCGTTGGCCCGCATCGTGGTGAGGAAGCCGAAGGTGCCGTAGTTCACCCCGACGCACGCGACGGGCCGATCGATCACGCGGTGCAGGGCGCGCAGCATGGTGCCGTCGCCGCCCAGCACGAGGATCAGATCGACGTCGTCGGGCCGGTCGACGCTGATCGGCTGCAGGTCGGGATGCTTGGCGACCTCGTCCTCGTTGAGCACCAGCTCGACGCCCTTCGTCGCCAGCGCGGACACGAGGGCCGGCAGGGTCGCCGCGGTGACCGTCGGGTCGCCGTGCGTGACCAGCAGGATGCGCCGGACGTCAGGCGTCATCGACGGCCTGCTGGGCGATGCGCTCGGGGTCGGCGTCTGCGTCACGGGCGAGAGGATGGTCCTTGGAGACGAGGGCGAGGGGATATTCGTGGTTGCCGGCCGGGCCCGGGTGACCCGAATCGCGGGCCTCGAGCGGGATCGCGCCGAGGTCCGAAGCGTAGCGGGCGACCGAGGCGATCGCCTGTCGCCGGACGGCGGGATCCCGCACGACGCCGCCCTTGCCGACGTCGTCGGGCTGCGCCTCGAACTGGGGCTTGACGAGCACGATCGCGCGCCAGGGCGCTCTGGCGCAGGCGATCGCCGGTCCGAGCACGTGCCGCAGCGAGATGAAGGAGACGTCGGCGACGATCAGGTCGGGCGCGAACGGGAGCGTGTCCGCCACGAGCGTGCGCGCATTCGTGCGCTCCATGACCGTCACGCGCGGGTCCTCGCGCAGCCGGTGGTCGAGCTGGCCGTAGCCCACGTCGACGGCGATCACGCGGGCCGCGCCGCGCTGCAGCAGGCAGTCGGTGAAGCCGCCGGTCGAGGCGCCGATGTCGAGGACGTCGGCGTCCGTCACATCCCAGCCGAGGTGCTCGAGCATGCCGTCGAGCTTGTCGCCGGCGCGCGAGACGAAGCGGGGTCGATCACGCACCGTCAGCTCGTGCTCGCCCGTCACCTGCTGGCCCGCCGTCTTGGCCGGCTCGCCATCGATCGAGACGAGCCCCGCGAGGATCCAGGCCTGCGCCTTCGAGCGCGTCGGCGCGAGGCCGCGCGCGACGAGGGCCTGATCGAGGCGCTCCCGCCCCGCTCCCGCCATCAGCTGGTCCGCCGGTAGATGGTCTCCACGACCGCGCGCAGCGCCGTCGGATCGCCGGGCAGCTCATCGAGCAGCGCGCTCGCGCGGAGCCACGAGCGCTCGGCGCGGTCCTGAGCCTCGGCGAGGCCGAGCACGCGCACCCACGACTGGCGGTCGTTGGCCTCATCGGCGCCCGCCGTCTTGCCCAGCTCCTCGCTCGTCGAGGTGGCGTCCAGCACGTCATCCACGATCTGGAAGGCGACGCCGATCTCGGCGCCGAGCTCGCGATACGCCGCCGTGGTGGCGACATCCGCACCGGCGATGTGGAGGCCCATCGCCATCGCGGCCTCGAGCAGGCAGCCGGTCTTGAGGGAGCACATGCGCCGCACCCAAGCCTCGTCGGGCTCGGCCACCGGATGCAGGTCGAGATACTGGCCGCGCACCATGCCGTCGGTGGCGATCGACAGCTCATGGACGAGCGCGAGGCGGGTCTCGGCGTCCGCGACGCGCCCCTCTGCGATCACGCGGAAGGCGAGCGCGAGCAGGCCGTCGCCGACGAGGATGGCCACGTCCTCGCCGAAGGCCACGTGCGTGGTCGGCATGCCACGGCGGATCGAGTCGTCGTCGAGCGCGGGCAGGTCGTCGTGGACGAGCGAGAACGTGTGCACCAGCTCGAGCGCGCAGGCCGCCGGCAGGCCGGCCGCGAGATTGCCGTCGAGCGCCTCGACGGTGGCGAGCAGCAGCACCGGCCGCAGGCGCTTGCCGCCGGCGCCGACGGGGTAGCGCAGGGCCTCGCCGAAGCGCTGCAGCTCGCCGCGCTCGGTGATCAGCGCGTCGACGGGGCCGCGCAGCGCGTCCTCGACGAGGAGGCGCAGGCGCTCGAGGTCAGAGGAGGTCGAGCTGTCCATCACCGCGCTCATCGGCGAGCGCGCGACGACGCCGGTCGATCTCCGCGGAGATCTCGCGGGCGGTCTCCTGCAGCTCCTCGAGCGCGGAGACGGCGTCGTCCGGCGAGTCGACGGCGTCGAGGCGCGTACGGGCGGCCTCGAGGCGGGCGACGAGCTCGTCGAAGGGGTCGACGTCAGACATACGCGGAGGTTACCGCCCTTTGCCGCGTGTGCGGGCGGCGGCGCTGAGGATGCCGTTGACGAACGCGGCGGCCTCCGGTGACGCATACCGCCGTGCGAGGGCCACGCCCTCGGCGATGGCGACCGCGGCGGGCGGATCGTCCTGGTCCAGCTCGAGCAGGCCGACGCGCAGCACGGCGCGCTCGACGGGTGCGATGCGCTCGATGCTCCAGCCCTGCGCCAGTTCGTCGATCTCGCCGTCCAGGCGCGCCTGCTGCTCGTGGACGCCGTCGATCAGCTGACGCGAGTAGGCCGGCAGGGGCCGGTTGGCGTCGCGCTCGTGCTGGGCCACGATGTCGGCCATCGCGTGGCCGGTGATGTCCTCCTGGTACAGGAGCATCACGGCGGCGCGGCGCGACTGACGGCGGGACGCGTCGGCGTCCTTGGTCTCCGCCTCGGCTGCCACGCCTATGCCTCTCCGAGCGTGGAGAGCGTGTGGCCGACCTCGTCGATGTACGTGGTGGTGTAGCGACCGGCGCGGAAGGCGGGCTCGTCGACGATCTCGCGCAGCAGCGGGATCGTCGTGGGGATGCCGACGATCTCGAACTCGTCGAGCGCGCGGGCCGAGCGCGCCAGCACCGACGCGCGGTCGGGGCCGGAGACGATCAGCTTGGCGATCATCGAGTCGTAGAAGGGGGGCACGGAGGCGCCGTCCTCCATGAAGGTGTCGATGCGGATGCCGGGACCGAGGGCCGGGCGGAAGCGCTCGATGCGGCCCGGTGCCGGGCGGAAGCCGTGCATCGGATCCTCGGCGTTGATGCGGAACTCGATCGCGTGTCCGCGGTTCTCGGCCTCGCTCCACTGCGGCAGCGCCTCGCCGCCGGCCACGAGCAGCTGCGCCTGCACGAGGTCGAAGCCCGCGACGACCTCGGTCACGGGATGCTCGACCTGGAGGCGCGTGTTCATCTCCATGAAGTAGAACGACTGGTCGTCGCCGACGAGGAACTCGATCGTGCCGGCGCCGGCGTACTTGAGCGATTCGACGGCGTCGTGGGCGGCGGTG
The DNA here is from genome assembly GCA_964588635.1 of uncultured Bifidobacterium sp. Lineage (GTDB taxonomy): Bacteria > Actinomycetota > Thermoleophilia > Gaiellales > F1-60-MAGs149 > F1-60-MAGs149. The sequence goes on along the minus strand of CAZPQP010000096.1, from coordinate 523 downwards.
ATCATCTGCTCGCGCGTGGCGGCCGAGAGGAACGGCGACGGCGACTCCTCGATCAGCTTCTGGTGGCGGCGCTGGATGGAGCACTCGCGCTCGCCGAGGATGATGCCCCCGCCGCGTCCGTCGCCCATCACCTGGATCTCGATGTGGTGCGCGTCGATGACGGCCTTCTCGAGGTACATGCCGGCGTCGCCGAACGCGGCGTCGGCCTCGGCGCTGGCGGCGAGGAACAGATCGCGCACCTGGCCGGGCTCGTGCACGAGGCGCATGCCCTTGCCGCCGCCGCCGGCCGCGGCCTTGAGCAGCACGGGATAACCAGCCTCGGCCGCCACCTCGGCGGCCTCCTCCGGTCCGGACAGGCGACCGCCCGAGCCGGGCACGAGCGGCAGCCCGGCGGCGCGCATGGTGTCCTTGGCGACGGCCTTGTCGCCCATCGTCTCGATCACCTCGGCGGCCGGGCCGATCCAGACGAGGTCGTGCTCGGCGCAGGCGCGCACGAGCTCGGTGCTCTCGGCGAGGAAGCCGT
>CAZPQP010000095.1:0-7772 GCA_964588635.1 uncultured Bifidobacterium sp. | reverse complement strand
GATGTTGGCCGGATCGAAGTAATCGGGGTTCTTCGCGAACGACGCCCCCGCCGAGTGCTCGATGCCCTGGTCGACCGGGAGGATCGACAGGTAGCCGGTGCCGGCGAGGCGGCCGTGGTTGTACATGGCCTGCAGGCTCTTCAGCACCGGATTCGGGCGGTCGGTCTCGCGCATCACGCGGTCGACGAAATCGGGACCCGGCAGGTGCAGGCGGTCCTTCTCGATCGTCGTGCAGGTGTGCCCGAGGAGATAGTCGGCCTTGTCGCCGAGGATCTCGGTGATTCCATCGATACCCGTTGCTGCCACAGTCGAAGCCTCCGTTGAGATACGGGGCACAATACCGCGTCGTCCCGCCGCACGCGCGCAGGGCGCGTCAGGCGAAGAACGTGTCCTCGTGCCGATAGGGCGGTGCGCAGCAGCACAGGAAGCGCAGGTCGTCGCGCGCGGTGATCTGGTGCCAGGCACCCGGTGGGATCAGGATGCCGTCGCCGGGACCGACCTCGCGTGTCTCCCCATCGAGCTCCATCAGGGCGGTCCCCTCGAGGATGAAGTAGATCTCCTCCGCCTCCCCGTGGTAGTGCCGTTGCGTGGTGCCGCCGGCCGGCAGGCTCGCCTCCGCAAGGCTCTGCCTGGCCGTCGGCGGATGGATCACGTTGAGGATCTCCCGGATGGTCGAGCCGTCGACGGTGGTGAAGGGCTCGGCATCGCGATCCAGGTTGCGCACCTGCATGGTCAGGCCTCCGCGATCGTGGTGAGGGCGAAGCGCGCCGCGCCGCGCAGCGCGCACTGGTCGTCGAGGATCACGCGCACCGCCATCTTCTCGAGCAGGCCGTCGTAGCGGCCCTTCGCCTGGAACGCGTCGAGGAAGCCGCCGCGGCGCAGGATCGGGAGGATGCGCGGGGCGATGCCGCCGCCGATGTACATGCCGCCGGTCGAGAGCAGGACGAGCGCGAGGTTGCCGGCCTGCGCGCCGTAGGCGCGGGCGAAGTACTCGAGCGTGAGCACCGCGCTCTTGTCGGTGTCGGCGAGCGCGGCCTGCGAGATCGCGGCGCTCGGATCGCCGGCCGCGATGGCGGCCAGCAGCTCGGGGCTGGCGGTCGCCCGGCCCGTGCTGGTGAGGAACGTCCAGATCGCGTGGATGCCGGGGCCCGAGACGATGCGCTCGGCGCTGACGTGCTCCCACTCCGGATGGTGCTCGCGGAGCCACAGGAGCAGCGCGTCCTCGTCGCCGTCGCGCGGGCCGTAGTCGATGTGCCCGCCCTCGCTCGAGAAGGGCTGCCAGTGATCGCCGATCGCGACCATCCCGGCGATCCCGAGTCCGGTGCCGGCAGAGCAGACGGCGCGATTGCCGCCGAGTCCGATGCGGTCCGGCTGCAGCTCCTCGAACTGGTCGGGGCCGAGCTCGCCGATCCCCCAGGCGTTGGCAAGCAGGTCGTTCAGCAGATGACCGTTCCCGCCGCCGATCGCCGCCTGCAGCTCGGCCTCGTCGACGGCCCACGGCAGGTTGATCGGGTTCGCCTTGCCGCCGACGATCGGCGCCGCGATGCCGATCGCCGCCGCGGCCACCGGGCCGGGATGGTCGGCCAGGTACTGCCGCACCAGCGCCTCGAGCGAGGCGGAACCGGGGACGTCATAGGTCTGCTGCTGCTCGAGCACGACGGCGCCGGGGCCCGGCGCGACGCGAGCGAAGCGGGCGTGCGTGCCGCCGATGTCGCCTGCGAGGACGGCCGTCGAGGTCATCCGATGATCGCGACGCGGTCGAGCGACTTGAGCGCGTCCTCGTAGCCGAGCGGCGCGGAGTAGACGGTGTCGAGCGCCTCGCCGAGCATGCCCGCGCTGCACGCCGAGCCGCTGCCGGGCGGAATGGCGATCCCGGCGATCGTGACGGCCTCGACCGGCTCGGTGCCCGCACCGGGACGCAGCGTCACGTTGACGTTGGCCCGCACTGCGATCCAGGCCGCCAGCAGCATCGCGGCGGGGGACTCGACGTTGCCGACGACGTCGCCGGAGGGGGCGAAGGCCAGGGTGCCCTGCGCGTGCTCCGCCGAGAACACGGCGCTGATGCGGCGTCGCCAGTCGAGGGTGCGCAGCCAGGCCAGATCGCGCGAGGGGTGCTCGAGTGCCGTTGCGTGCGCGAACCCGATCGCGCGCGCCGGGTCGGGGTCGCGGTCGCTGTCGAAGACCGTCACGTGCGCGGTGATCGCGAGTGCGGCCTCGATCTGCCCGTGGTCGTAGCCGGGCAGCCAGGCGACCGTCGGCAGCCCACGGGCCAGCAGCGGGGCGACGAGCGACGTGGCGTGCTGGAGGCGGCTGAGGTTCGCCGTGATCACGATGTCCTCGACCAGCACCCGCATGCCGGCGTCGCCGAGCTCGATCAGGCGCACGCGCACGTCGGCGTCGAGGCGATCCGGCTTGTGCTCGACGAGCCGGATCAGACGCGCCGGATGGAGCGCCGTCTCCTGCATGCTCGCCTTGTGCGCGTTGGCCTTGTGGGGATCCGGGGCGACGATCAGGTTCATCGTGCGCAGCGAGACGTGATCGCCGCCGAGATGGTCGGCCTGACGCAGGAGCTTGGCCAGCGCATCGGCGACGACATCGGTCGAGGTCCCCTCGGCATGCCAGTGCAGGCCCTTGGTGGCGAGCTCCCGCACCTCTGTCGCGACGCGCGTCACAGCCGCCGCCACTTCCGCCCGTCGGCGCGGATCAGCTCGTCCGCCGAGGGCGGTCCCGGGGTGCCGGCGATGTACGGCTCGAGCGGCACCTCGTTGCGCTGCCACGCGTCGATCACCGGATCGACGATCCGCCAGGCCTGCTCGACCTCGTCGGCGCGGGTGAACAGCGTCGCGTCGCCGCGCAGGGCGTCGAGGATCAGCCGCTCGTACGCCTCGGGCGTGTCGCGGGTGAAGGTCTCGCCGTAGAGGAAGTCCATGCGGACGGGGCGCAGCTCCTGCGCAACGCCCGGAGCCTTGGCCTCGATGCGCAGCGACGCGCCCTCGTTCGGCTGGATCGAGAGCGTGAGCAGGTTGGGACGGATGCTCTGCGCGACCTTCGGATCCGCGAACGGCTTGTGCGGCACGGGACGGAAGGCGATCGTGATCTCGGTCGAGCGACGCGGCATCCGCTTGCCGGCGCGGATGTAGAACGGGGTGCCGGCCCAGCGCCAGTTGTTGACCTCGAGCTTGAGCGCGGCGAACGTGTCGGTCGTGGAGGTCGGCGGGACGTCCTCCTCCTCGAGGTAGCCGGGCACCGGGCCGCCATCGACGTCGCCGGCGGTGTACTGCCCGCGAGCCGACGCGACGCAGCGGATCGACTTGAGCGCCTTCTCCTTCTCGTCCCGGATCGAGTCCGCATCGAAGATCGCCGGCGGCTCCATGGCGGTGAGGGCGACGAGCTGCATCACGTGGTTCTGGATGACATCGCGGATCGCGCCCGACTGGTCGTAGTAGCCTGCGCGCCCGCCGGTGCCCAGATCCTCGGCGGCGGTGATCTGCACGTGGTCGATGTAGCGGCGGTTCCAGAGCGGCTCGAAGATGCCGTTGGCAAAGCGGAAGATGAGCAGGTTCTGCACCGTCTCCTTGCCGAGGTAGTGGTCGAGGCGCAGGATGTGCGACTCGTCGAAGGCGGCCGTCACCTCCTCGTTGAGCGCGATCGCCGACTCGAGGTCGTGGCCGAAGGGCTTCTCGATCATCAGGACCGACTCGGGATCGGCTCCGCGGGCGAGACCGACCTCGTGCAGCGACTGCGCGATCGGGCCGAAGAAGCGCGGCGCGACGGCGAGGTAGAAGAGCCGGCGTGTCGGGCCGCCGACGGCCTTGTCGCCCGCGTGCAGCCTCTCCTTCAGCTTCGTGAACAGCGCCGGCTTCGTGAAGTCGCCCTGGATGTAGTCGCAGCGCGCCAGCAGGCTCTCGAGCACCTGCTCATCCACGGTGGTGCGGGAGTGCTGGCGCACCGCGTTGACCATGTGGTCGTGGAAGTTGTGCTCCGGCATGCGCGAGCCGACACCGAGCAGGCGAAAGCGCTCCGGCAGCCGCCCCTCCGCGTACAGGTTGTAGACCGCGGGGAGCAGCTTCTTGGCCGCGAGATCGCCCGACGCGCCGAACAGGACGTACGTCGCGGGCTGCACCTGGACGCCGGGAACGTCGGCGGCGAAGGGGTTGTCGGGCACGTCGGAATCGGTCATCGGGTGGGCGGCCTCCTGAGGGCGAACACTAGCCCGTCGGACGCGGTCACGGGTGCGGGCTACCGCTCCGCCGCCGGAGCACGTACGCTTCCGCCCAGTGAGCGCGACGGAGGGCGTCGCGCAGGGAGGTGTTTCGGTGGGAGACGTTGCATTCCATACGGCGACGACGGTCGATGAGGCGCTGAGCCTCGTCGGCGACGGGTCGGACGTCAAGGTCGTGGCCGGCGGGTCCGATCTGATCGTGCAGGCGCGCGGCGGGCGGGATCTGCCCGGCAACGTCGTCGCCATCCACCGCATCGAGGCCCTGCGCGGGATCGACGCGTCCGGCGACCTCACGCTCGGCGCGCTCGTCACGCACGCCGACATCGTCGCCAGCGACGCCATTCGCACCTCCTGGACCGCGCTCGCCGACGCCTCGGCGATCGTCGGCTCGCACGCCACCCGCAACGTCGGCACGATCGGCGGCAACGTGATGAACGCGTCGCCGGCGATGGAGACCGGCTCGCCGCTGCTCGTCTTCGGCGCGTCGGCCACGCTCCGCTCCGCCGCGGGCGGCGATCGCACCGTGCCGCTCGAGGAGCTGTGGACCGGTCCGGGGCGCACCTCGGCCCAGCCCGGCGAGCTGCTCGTCGACGTCGTCGTCCCGTCGCTGCCGGCCCACTCGGGCAGCGCCTACGTCCGCCTCGAGTACCGCCGCGCGATGGAGATCGCGATCGTCGGCGCCGCCGCCTGCGTCACGCTCGACGGCGACACCGTCAGCGCGGCGCGCGTCGCCCTGACGGCCGTCGGTCCGACGCTCCTGCGCAGCCCCGGCGCCGAGGCCGCGGTGATCGGCACGACCGGCGACGACGACGCGCTCGCGGCCGTTGCGGCCGGCGCCTCGGCCGACGCCACGCCGATCTCCGACCTGCGCGCCAACGAGGACTACCGCCGCGCGATGATCGGCGTGATCGCCAAGCGCGCCGTCTCGGTCGCCGTCCGCCGCGCCCGCGGCGAGGAGTTTCCAATCCCGGCCACGCCGGTCTTCATGGAGGGTTCCGCACGATGAAGCACGCCGCCACGCTGAACGTCAACGGGATGGCCTATCCCGTCGAGCTGGAGGGTGACGCGACCCTGCTCTCCGCGATCCGCGAGGACATCGGGCTGACCGGCACCAAGACCGGATGCGACGACTGCGAGTGCGGCGCGTGCATGGTGCTGGTCGACGACCGGCCGGTGAACTCCTGCACCTACCTGGCGCTGCAGGCCGAGGGTTCGGAGATCACGACGGTGGAAGGACTCGCCAACGGCGACGACCTCAGTGCCGTCCAGGCTGCGTTCCTCGAGGCCGGCGGCGTCCAGTGCGGCTACTGCACGCCGGGCATGCTCGTGTCCGCGCACGCACTGCTGCGGCGCAATCCCGATCCCTCCGAGGAGGAGATCCGGCTCGCGCTCAGCGGCAACCTCTGCCGCTGCACCGGCTACGCCAAGATCGCGGAGGCCGTGATGGCCGCCGCCAAGGCCTCCGCCTAGACCGGCTGGTCCTGCCCGGCTGGCGTCTCGAGGCCGTCGATCAGCCCGTCAGCGCCGCGACCCAGCACGGCCTTGCCCAGCGCGGGGTAGAGGATCACGCTCAGCATGCCGGCGGTGATCAACGCGGTGGAGCCGCTCTCGGTGATCGCGCCGGCGGCGAGGCCGATGGGTGCGGCGGCGATCAGGAGCGAGAGCGAGGTGGCCTGGAACAGGCCGGCGCCGAGCGACTCGCGCGGCGTCATCAGGCCGCGGTAGAGCACTACGGGCAGACCGCGGACGAGCAGCAGCGCCAGGAGCAGGATCGGCACGAGCAGTGCGATCTCGAGACTGTCGTCGAGGAGTGAGAGGTCCAGACCGACCCCGGTGGCGACGAAGAAGACGGGGATGAAGACACCGAAGGCGACGCCCTCGAGCTTCTTCAGCTGGACGCTGTGGGCGAGGGCCTCCTGCCGGCTGCTCCCGACCACCAGGCCCGCGGCGAGCGCCGCGAAGATCACCTCGATCTCGAAGCGGGTGGCGAGCGCGGCGAGTCCGAGCAGGAGCAGGAACGTGGCGCGGACGCGCAGCTGGGCCGTCGTGTCCTCGAGGCGATGGACCCGCCGGCTGATGCGCGGGTTGTCGCTGCCGCGGAGGATCGCGAACGCCGCGACGGCGGCGACGATGACCAGGATGAGGATCTTGCCGGCCTGGCGCAGGACGTCGGAATCGGCGGGCGGGAACGCGGTCGACAGCAGGATCAGCGGCACGACCTCGGCGATCGCGCACGCGCCGAAGATGACCTGTCCGAGCTCCGTCTCGAGGTAGCCGGCGTCCTTCATGATCGGCAGCAGCACCCCGAGGCCGGTCGCGGTCAGGATGACCATCAGGTAGAGCGGCGAGACCTCGATCCCGACGGCCGACAGCACGGTGCCGATGAGCAGCGCGATCGCGAGGGAGAGCACGTAGGCCAGCGCAAGCCGGACGATGCGCGGGTTCACGATGGCGCGGAGATCCAGTTCGAGTCCGGCGAAGAACAGCAGGAGGGAGACGCCGAGCAGGGCGAGCACCTCGATCACGGCATCGTCCGGCTCGACGAGCCCGAGGGCGAGCGGCCCGAGCGCCACGCCGAGCAGGATCTCCAGGACGACGCTCGGCAGCGGCAGCCAGGGCACCAGCGAGAGCGCCACGGGTGCCAGCGTGGCGGCCACGAACACGTAGAACAGGCCGGTCAGCGTGAGCTCCATCGCAGGGACTCTACTCCGACCGCAGATCCGACCGATCTGGATCCGGATCCAGATTGGCCCGTTTCGCGCAGATTTGGATCCGGATCCAGATTGGTCGATTTCGTGCACGTTTTCGGCGCGCACGACTGCGGCGGATTCGGGGTCGGAGGCGATTCGGCGGCGGTAGGCTCCCCGTATGCAGACGCCGGCCGCGCAGACGCCCCTCTATGACGCCGCTGGCGCACGCGCGATCGATGCGCACGCGATCGACGAGCTCGGGATCGCCGGCATCGACCTGATGCACACCGCCGCCGCCGCGGCCGAGCGCGTGGTGCGCGGGCGGTTTGCGCGGGCGCAGCGCATTGCGGTCGTCTGCGGATCCGGCAACAACGGGGGCGATGGCCACGAGGTCGCCCGCCTCCTCCGCGAGCACGGCCGCGACGCGCGGATCGTCCGCGTGACCGCCCGTGCGGCCGCCGGCGATGCCGCCGCCACGCTGGACGCGGCGATCGCTGCGGGCGTGCCGGTCGACGAGCGGCCCGACGGCACCCTGGTCGATCTGCTCGAGGACGTCGACCTCGTCGTCGACGCCCTGCTCGGCACCGGCGCCACCGGTGCACCAACCGGTGGCGTCGAGACCGCGATCGCCTCGATCCGCGACGCGACCGTGCCGGTCGTGGCCCTCGACGTGCCGAGCGGCGTCGACGCCTCGACCGGTGAGGCGCCGGGCGTGGCGATCCACGCCGACGTGACGGTGGCGTTCCACGGCGACAAGCTCGGGCTGCACGTCGCCCCGGGACGCGACCTCGCCGGACGGGTCGTGGTCGCGCCGATCGGGATCCCGGCGCCGGTACCCGTGACCGCTGCCGCCGTCGGCG
>CAZPQP010000094.1:4350-7849 GCA_964588635.1 uncultured Bifidobacterium sp. | reverse complement strand
TGAACTGCGTGACCTCCATGCCGTCGAGCCAGACCTCCCAGCCCGTCCCCCACGCGCCGAGCGTCGGCGCCTCCCAGTTGTCCTCCACGAAGCGGATGTCGTGCGCGGCCGCCTCGATGCCGATCGCGGCGAGCGAGCGCAGGTACGACTCCTGGATGTCGGCGGGCGACGGCTTGATCAGCACCTGGAACTGGTAGTAGTGCTGGAGGCGGTACGGGTTCTCCGCGTAGCGGCCGTCGGTCGGGCGGATGCTGGGCTCGACGTACGCCGTGGACCACGGCTCGGGGCCGAGGCAGCGCAGGATCGTCGCCGGATTCATCGTGCCCGCGCCGACCTCCGTGTGGTACGGCTGCACGATCGCGCAGCCCTGCTCCGCCCAGAACGCCTGCAGACGCAGGATCAGGTCCTGGAAGGTCTTGGCTGCCAGATCGGTCGACACGTCCAGAAGGCTACCGACTCCCGCCCTCCGGACGCCCCGCCGGAACCGGGGATACCCTGAGGCCGTGCACCGCGCACGCCTGTTCCTCCCCGCCGTCGCTCTCGCCCTGCTGGCGACGCTGACCCCTGCCGCCGGCGCGCTGTCGCTGTCGACCACGGCGACGGGGCTCAAGGACCCCACCGTGCTGACGTTCCGGCCCGGCAACCCGAATCCGGTGGTCGCGCAGCGAAACGGCGTGATCTCGGCGGTCGTCAAGGGCAAGGTCCGCAAGCTGGCGGACCTCACCGATCGCGTCGGCCAGTCCGGCGCGGAACGCGGCCTGCTCGGCCTCGCCTACAGCCCGGGCTACAAGGAGAACGGCTTCGTCTTCGTCGCGTACACCGACGTCGCGGGCGACACCCAGATCGTGCGCTTCACGAAGGGGCGCAACGACCACTTCCTCAAGGGCACGGCGACGGTGCTGTGGTCGATCCGCCAGCCGTACGCCAACCACAACGGCGGCCAGCTCGCCTTCGGCCCGGACGGGTTCCTGTACGTCGGCATGGGCGATGGCGGCGCGGGCGGCGATCCCGGCAACCGCGCGCAGAACCCCTACACGCTGCTCGGCAAGGTCCTCCGGGTCGATGTCAACGGCGGCACGCCGTTCGCGATCCCGTCGTCGAATCCGTTCCCCGACGCCACCGCGGGAGCCCCCAGCGTGTGGGCGATGGGCGTCCGCAACCCCCACTTCTCGTTCGACGCGCGTACCGGCAGCCTGTGGCTGGTCGACTCGAGCCAAGGCGGCAATCAGGAGGTCGACTGGGTGCCGAATCCCGCGCCCGTCCTGCCCAACTTCGGCTGGAGCGCCTTCGACGGCACGGCCAAGTACAAGCCGCAGCCGACGCCGGGCACGCTGATCACGCCCGTCACGACGTACGGCTCGGCGTTCGGCTGCGCACCCGTGGCGGGCAACGTCTACCGCGGCAAGACGATCCGCAAGCTGCGCAGCATGTACGTGTTCGGCGATGCCTGCAGCGGCCGCGTCTTCTCGATCCTCCGCAAGGACCCCAAGCTCGTCGACACGGGCGTCAAGGTGCCGCGCCTGACGGCGATCGGGCAGGACGAGACGGGCGAGCTCTGGCTGATCAGCCAGAAGGGCGCCCTGTCGAAGCTCATCCCGTAGGCGATTGGCCGAGCAGCGAGAGGCGCACGTCGCCATGCTCCTGCGCCGTGGCACGGCAGAGGCGGGCGATCGCGGCGCGCTGGGCGGCCGGCAGGTCGAGCAGACCGCCGAGCGGCTCGCCGAGCAGGCGCGCCGCCGCGTTCGCGGCACCCTGGTCGAGCGGAATGCCGCTGCCGCAGGCCGCGCAGAACGCGCAGCCCGCCGCGGCGTCGTACACCTCGACCGCACCGCCGCACCCGACGCACGCCGCGACCTCCGGACGCCAGCCCGCCAGCGCCAGCAGCTTCAGCACGAAGGCGAGCGTCAGCACGTCGGCACCCACGCGGACGTCATCGCCCAGCGGCTCCGTCATCGCCACGAGGTAGCGCGCCAGCCCGTCGAAGAGCCGCTGATCCGCCTCGGGCTCGGGAAACAGGCGCACGACCGCCTCGATCCCCCCGGTGGCGGCCAGCACCCGCACGGGATCGCGCCGCAGGTCGTCGCCCGACCACAGGACGTGCGCACCGGTGATCGTGGCGAGGTCGCCCTTGCCCGGCTGGATCATCGCCTCGATGCGCGTCATCGGCTCGAGCCGTGCGCCCATCTTCGCGGTCGTCTTGCGCGCGCCCTTGGCGATCACGTTGACGCGCCCCGCCGGCGTGAGCAGGTGCACCACGCGGTCGGCCTCGCCCGTGCGGAAGCTCCGCAGGACGATCGCGTCGGCCGCGTAGGCGGTTGCCACCGAGCGCTAGTCCTGGACGAGCGGCAGCAGCTCGCCGGCGCGATCGAGCGCGGCGATGTCGTCGTAGCCGCCGACGGGATTGCCGTCGATGATGATCTGAGGGATCGTCATGCGGCCCGTCATCTCCACCAGCTTCTCGCGGAAGCCGGGGACGCGATCGACGTTGATCTCCTCGTACGCGATGCCGCGCGAGTCGAGCAGCGCCTTCGCGCGCATGCAGAAGGGGCACCAATCAGCGGAATAGAACTCGACCTTTTTCACACCTGCTCCAACGTGGACGAGGGGCGCCGCATTCCCCGGGGACGACGCGGCCTGGGCTGGCAGACGGGACACACGTGCGTGCCCCGTCCGGCGCAGCGGGTCTTGATGATCGCGGTGCCGCACTCGATGCACGGCTCGCCGTCGCGCCCGTAGACGCGGAAGCGCTCCTGCATCGAGCCGTAGCCGCCGTCGGGCGAGCGGAAGTCGCGGATCGACGAGCCCTGGGCGCGGATGCCCTCCTCGAGGGCGGCGCGCACGGTCTCGGCGAGCCGATCGCACTGGGCGCGCGTGAGGCGCCCGGCAGGCCGGTCGGGATGGATGCACGCGGCGTTGAGGGCCTCGTCGGCGTAGATGTTGCCGATCCCGGCCACGAGGCGCTGGTCGAGCAGCAGCGCCTTCACCGGCGCCTGTCGCCCTTTGAACGCACCCTGCAGGACGGCGCCGTCGAAGTCGGCGTCGATCGGCTCCGGACCGAGGCGCGCGGCGAGATAGGCGTCGGCGTCCGCGTCGGTGAGGAGATCCCACGTGCCGAAGCGCCGCGCGTCGGCGTAGACGACCGCCGTGCCGTCGGCGAGGGTGATCACCGCGCGCGTGTGCGGCGGCTCGTCGCCGGCGGGCACCAGCCAGTTTCCCGTCATGCGCAGGTGCGAGATCAGCGTCTCACCGCCGTCGAGGCGCAGCAGGAGGTACTTGCCGCGGCGATCGAGCGTGACGATCGTGCGGCCGGCCAGGCGCTGCTCGACGCGGCGCGCGTCATCTCGGCCGACGAGCCTCGCGTCGCGCACCTCGACGCTCCGGATCACCGTTCCCTCCACGTGCGGCAGCAGCCGACGGCGGACGGTCTCGACCTCGGGCAGCTCCGGCATGCCCCCAGCCTAGCCGGGCGCGTCTACGGGCCGGGCTTGGCGACGGCGAT
>CAZPQP010000094.1:0-4250 GCA_964588635.1 uncultured Bifidobacterium sp. | reverse complement strand
CGCACGCGTTCCGCGCCTACGCCGCCCGGGCACGCGGGTGCGCGGACAGGAACGTCTCGCGCAGGTGCGTGCCTGCGACGTGCGTGTAGATCGCCGTCGTCGCGATGCGCTGGTGGCCGAGCAGCTCCTGCACGGTGCGCAGGTCGCAGCCGCCTTCGACGAGGTGCGTGGCGAACGCGTGGCGCAACGCGTGCGGCCCGACCCACTCGGGCAGGCCGAGCGGCTCGGCGTGGCGGCGGACGATCAGGAAGACGCCGCGGCGCGTCAGGCGTCCGCCGCGATTGTTGACGAGCAGCGCGTCGGGGTCCTGGCGGGTGCCGAGGTGCGCGCGACTGCGCGCGAGGTAGCGCTCGACGGCGCGCACCGCCTGGCCGCCGCACGGCACGACCCGCTCGCGGCCGCCCTTGCCGAGCACGCGCACCAGGCCGAGCTCGGCGTCGAGGTCGCCGGGCCGCAGACCGCAGAGCTCGGAGACGCGGAGCCCCGCGCCGTAGAGCAGCTCGAGGACCGCGCGATCGCGCAATCCCAGCGGCGTGCCGTCGGGGTGCTCGACGAGGGCGATCGTCTGCTCCGAGGACAGCGCGTGCGGCGGCGCCTGCGGGGCCTTCGGCAGCGGCACGTCACGCACCCCGGCGGTACGCGCGCCCTCGCGGGTGCGGTGGCGCAGCAGCGAGCGCGCTGCCGCCAGTCGCCGGCGCACGGTGGCCGGCGACAGGCCGCGGTCGCGCAGCTCCAGCGCGAACGGCTCGAGATCCTGTCCGGTGACGGCATCGAGGTCCAGCCCACGCGCGGTCAGATACGCCTGCAGGTCGGCGAGATCGGTGCGGTACGCCGTGATCGTGTGCGGCGACGCGTCGCGCTCCAATTGCAGCGACGTGAGGAAATCCGTGATCCGCGGATCCTGCATAACGGGGAAGTTCGCGCCCCCGCTCCGCGTCCCTGCGCCCGGCTGCGCGCGCCTTCAGGTTCCGAATGGGGTCAGACCCCATTCGGAACCGGCAAGCGCTAGATGCTGGGATCGACCCCGTCGATCAGATCGCTGAGGTGCGTGTACGGCAGGCCGTGGCTCTCGGCCACCGGCTTGTTCGTGATCTGGCCGGCCATCACGTTGACGCCGCGGGCGAGCGGCTTCGAGAAGCGCATCGCCTCCTCGAGGCCCTTGTCGGCGAGCAGCTCGGCGTACGGCAGCGTCACGTTGGTGAGGCCGCGCGTCGAGGTGATCGGGACCGCACCCGGCATGTTCGCGACGCAGTAGTGCACGACGCCGTCGACGACGTAGGTGGGATCGGAGTGCGTGGTCGGCTTCGAGGTCTCGAAGCAGCCACCCTGGTCGATCGCGACGTCGACGAGGACGGAGCCCTCCTTCATGCCGCTGAGCATGTCCTTGGTGACGAGGCGCGGCGCGCGGGCGCCGGCGACGAGCACGGCGCCGATCACCATGTCGGCGTTCGAGATCGCCTCCTCGACCATCTGCTGGTTCGAGATCTCCAGCGTGATGCGGCCGTCCATCATGTTCTCGAGCTCGCGCATGCGATCCACGGAGCGCTCGAGCACCCAGACGTCGGCCTGCATGCCGACCGCGATCATCGCGGCGTTGTAGCCGACGATGCCGCCGCCGAGGACGACGACCTTGGCGGGTGCGACGCCCGGCAGACCGGCCAGCAGGATGCCTCGGCCGCCCTTCGGCTTCTCGAGGCAGTGCGCGCCCATCTGCGGCGCGAGGCGGCCCGCGACCTCGCTCATCGGCGCGAGCAGCGGCAGCTTGCGATCATCGGTCTCGACCGTCTCGTACGCGATGCACGTGGCGCCCGTGGCGATCAGCGCCTTCGTGAGGGTCTCGTCCGGGGCGAGATGCAGGTAGGTGAACAGGATCTGCCCCTCACGGATGCGCGCGTACTCGGGCTCGAGCGGCTCCTTGACCTTCATCACCATGTCGCAGGTGGCCCAGGTGTCCTCGCAGGAGGCGATCGTGGCCCCGGCGGCGACGTAGGCCTCGTCCGGGAAGGAGCTCCCCACGCCCGCGGTCGTCTCGACGACGACGTCGTGGCCGCGGCCGACGAGCTCGCGCGCACCGGCCGGCGTGAGCGCGACGCGGTACTCGTCCTTCTTGATCTCCTTGACGACACCTACGCGCATGCGACACCTCCAGGGGCTCTGAGACGTTCAGGGAACAGGCGGATGCTAGCGGGCGTGGCTGCTGCCGACCGCAACCGGTTCCACAGCGTGGTCAGGCCGCGGCGGCGCGGATCAGCTCGACGGTGATGCGCGACAGGTCCTCGACATGCGCGACCTTGATGCGCTCGTCCGGCGTGTGGATGGCCTCCATGCCGCTCGACAGGTTGAGGCACTGCAGGCCACGCTCGTTGAACGAATGCGCGTCGGCTCCGCCCCCGGTCTCGATCTCTCGCGGCGTGAGCCCAGCAGCGGTCAGGCCGGCACGCGCAATCTGGACGACGAGGTCGTCATCGGTGAACGCGTACGCCGTGTACTCGCGGGTCTGGGCGATCTCGACGGAGCAGCCCGTCTCCGCTGCCGCGGCGTTCGCGGCAGCGACGATCTCCTGCGCCAGCACGACGACCTGCGCGTCGTCGAGGCTGCGCACCTCCATCTGCACGCTGCAGCGGTCGGGCACGACGTTGCGCTGCGTGCCGCCGTCGATCACGCCGACGCTGCGCGACGCACCGGGCGCCACACGGCCCATGCTGAGGCGCGAGAGCGCGATCGCGGCCGCGTGGATCGCGTTGCGACCCTTCTCCGGGTCCATGCCGGCGTGCGCCGACCTGCCGCGGAACTCCAGGTCGAGCGTGATCTGGCTGGGGGCGCGCATCGTCATCGCCCCCGGATCGCCATCGACGTCGTAGACGTAGCCGACCGTCGCCTCGAGCCGCCCGGTGTCGAACGCCTTGGCGCCGATCAGGCCGATCTCCTCCTGCACCGTGATGACGAGCTCGATGCCCGCGTGCGGAATCCCCTCGCGCACGACGCGGCGGATGCCGTCGATCATGCCCGCGACCGTCGCCTTGTTGTCGGCCCCGAGGATCGTGGGGTGCGCGTTGACCACGTACTCGCCCTCGATCACCGGGTCGATCGGCGCCGTCATCGGCACCGTATCGACGTGCGCATTGAAGAACAGCGGCGTGCCGGACGTCGTGGCCGGAATGCGTGCGTACAGGTTGCCCGCATCGCCGTCGATCTTCGGCCCCGCATCGTCCTCGACCGAGTCGACCCCGAACGACGCCAGCACGTCGCGCACCATGTCGATCGCGGCGCGCTCCTTGCCGGGCGGCGTGGGCAGGCGCGCGAGTTCCAGAAACAGGTCGAGCGCCGTATCCACTACGCCGCGGCGGTGGTGCCGGTCGACGCGCGCGTGTCGGCGGGCACCGCGTTGCGGAAGGCGATGGCCGCGCCCACGAAGTCGCGGAACAGCGGCGCGGGGCGCGTGGGCCGCGACTTGAACTCGGGGTGGAACTGGCTCGCCACGAACCACGGGTGGTTCGGCAGCTCGATGATCTCGACGAGGTCCTTGTGCGCGAAGGTGCCGGAGACGATCAGACCCTGCGCCTCGAGCTGCGGGCGCAGCAGGTTCGACACCTCGTAGCGGTGGCGGTGGCGCTCGTGGATCGTGTCCTCGCCGTACGCGGCATGGGCCTTCGTGCCGGGCTTGAGAACGACGGCCTCGGCGCCGAGGCGCATGGTGCCGCCCATGTCCATGACGTCCTTCTGCTCGGGCAGGAGATCGACGATCGGGTACGGCGTCTCGGGATCGAACTCGGTCGAGTTGGCGCCGGGCATGCCCGCCACGTCGCGCGCGAACTCGGCGACGGCGATCTGCATGCCGAGGCACACGCCGAGGAACGGCACCTGGTGCTCGCGGGCGAAGCGCGCCGCGGCGATCTTGCCCTCGATGCCGCGGCCGCCGAAGCCGCCGGGGATGAGCACGCCGTCCACGGAGGCGAGCTCATCGCGGGCCTCGCCGCGCAGCACCGCCTCGGCGTCGAGCCACACGAGCTTGAGGACCGCACCGTGGTGGATGGCGCCGTGCTTGAGCGCCTCGACGACGGAGAGGTACGCGTCCTGCAGCTGGATGTACTTGCCGACGATTGCGATGCGCACCTCGCCCTGCAGCGAGTCGACGCGGTCGGCCAGCGCCGTCCACTCGGTCATGTCGGCGGGGGGTGCCGTGATCCCGAAGCCGTCGAGCACGAGGTCGTCGAAGCCCTGCTCGTGCAGCGCGAGCGCGACGCGGTAGA
>CAZPQP010000093.1:0-7859 GCA_964588635.1 uncultured Bifidobacterium sp. | reverse complement strand
CCGAGCGGGATGTCGTTGCGGATGTCGATGGAGAGATCCTCGCCCCGCTCGTCGAGCTCGGTCAGCAGCGTCGAGACCACGAGGTTCGAGGCGTCGGCCGGCAGCGCGTCGGCGCCCTCGCCGTGCACGCGGACGCCGAGCGGCCCGGGACGGCGCTCGACCTCGACGCGCAGGCGGAACGGCAGCGCGATCGCCAGGCAGTCGTAGCCGGGACCGAGGTTCGCCGAGGAGCCGGGGACATCGACGATTGCGCGGGACGCGGCCACGGGCGGGAGCCTAGTGGATCGGTCCTCCTCGACCCGCTGTTCCACTGCTGTGCCGATGTGGGACGGCGCCATTCACTTTCCCGCCTGCAGGCACTAGGATCGGAGGCAGAGGGCCCTCCAGTCAGGGCCGGGAGGAGGACCAGACGATGGGCGAGACCATCACCGTGACCGTCAACGGCACGGCCCACACCGCCGAGGTGGAGCCTCGGACCCTGCTCGTGCACTTCCTGCGCGAGCAGTTGAATCTGACCGGTACGCACATCGGCTGCGACACGTCGACGTGCGGCTGCTGCACCGTCCATGTCGACGGCGAGACCGCGCTCGCGTGCTCCACGCTCGCGATCCAGTGCGATGGGCTCGAGGTGCGCACCGTCGAGGGGCTGCAGGCCGAGGACGGCACGCTGCACCCGATCCAGCAGGCGTTCCACGAGAACCACGGACTCCAGTGCGGCTTCTGCACGCCGGGCATGATGATGTCCGCGCTCGGCGTCATCGAGCAGCAGCCCGACGCCTCGGACGACGACATCCGCGAGGCGCTCGAGGGCAACCTCTGCCGCTGCACCGGGTACCAGAACATCGTCGCGAGCGTCCGCGCCGCGGCCGACCAGATGGCGAGGAGCTGACATGGCCGTCGACTACACGACCCAGGCCGCGGGCGGCATCGGCGATGCCGTGCTGCGCAAGGAGGACCGCAAGTTCGTCACGGGCGAGGGACGCTACGTGGACGATCTCAAGCTCCCCGGCATGCTGCACGCCGTCTTCGTGCGCTCGCCCTTCGGCCACGCGCGGATCACGTCGATCGACGCTGCCGCCGCGCTCGCGCTGCCCGGCGTCCACGCCGTGCTCACGAACGAGACGTTGCCGGTCGAGACGGGCGTGCTCAGCGCGTCCAACCCGGGCGGTGACGTCCGCCACCCCGAGCAGGCCATCCTGGCCAAGGAGGTCGCCCGCTACGTGGGCGAGCCGGTCGCCATGGTGATCGCCGACGACCGCTACATCGCCGCCGACGGCGCCAAGCTCGTGCACGTCGAGTACGACCCCCTCCCGGTCGTGGTGGACGCCGAGAAGGCCCTCGAGCCCGGTGCGCCGCTCGTCCACGCGGAGTACGACAGCAACCTCGTCAAGACGCTCGCGCACACGACCGACGGCTTCGACGACGCGATGGCGAAGGCCGCGAAGGTGATCAAGCTGCGCGTCGACAACCAGCGCGTCACGCCGATGCCGATGGAGACCCGCGGGTGCATCGGCGACTGGCAGGAGGCGACCGGCGAGGTCTCGCTCTACACGTCCACGCAGGTCGCGCACTTCGTCCGCACGTTCGTCAGCATCGTCTGCGGCACGTCCGAGGCGAAGGTCCGCGTCGTCACGCCCGATGTGGGCGGCGGCTTCGGCGCCAAGCTCAACACGTACCGCGAGGAGTTCGCGGTGTGCGCCGCCTCGCACGCCGTCGGCCACCCGGTCAAGTGGATCGAGGATCGCACGGAGAACGCGGTCGCGACGATCCACGGCCGCGCGCAGGTGCAGTACTACGAGGCCGGCGTCGACGAGAACGGCCGGATCGTCGCCCTCAAGTTCGACGCGGTCCAGAACAACGGCGCGTACAACATGCTCCTGACGCCGTCGATCTCGCACCTCACGCTGTTCATGGTGCCGGGGCTGTACGACATCCAGGACGTCTCGATCACGATCCGGCAGGCGTTCACGAACACGACGCCGACCGACGCCTATCGCGGCGCCGGACGCCCGGAGGCCACGCACGGCATCGAGCGCCTGATGGATGCGATCGCCGACGATCTCGGCATCGACGCCGCGGAGGTCCGCCGCCGCAACTTCATCAAGCCGGAGCAGTTCCCGTACAGCTCGGCCACGGGGCTGATCTACGACTCGGGCGAGTACGAGGCCAACCTCGACAAGGCGCTCGAGCTGTCGGACTACGCCGGCTTCGCGGCGCGCCGCGCCGAGAGCGAGAAGCACGGGAAGTACCGCGGGATCGGGCTCTCGACCTACGTCGAGGTCTGCGGCCTCGCGCCGAGCGCCGTCACCGCGGCCCTCGGCATCGGCGCCCCGGGCTGGGAGCACTCGACCGTGCGCCTGCACCCGACCGGCAAGGCCACCGTCATCACGGGCACCTCGCCGCACGGACAGGGCCACGCGACCAGCTGGTCGCAGATCACCCAGACCGAGCTCGGCATTCCGTTCGAGGACGTGGAGGTGATCCACGGCGACACCGCGTTCCAGCCGTACGGCCTCGGCACCTACGGGTCCCGCTCGCTGGCCGTCGGCGGCATCGCGCTGTACCGCTCGCTCGGCAAGGTCCGCGAGAAGGCCCGCGAGCTCGCCGCGCATCTCCTCGAGTGCTCGATCGACGACCTCGAGTGGACCGGCACCGCCTGGCAGGTGAAGGGCTCGCCGGATCGCTCGAAGACGATCCAGGAGCTCGCCTACGCGGGCTGGACGTCGGCGTCGCTGCCGGAGGGCATCGAGCCGGTGCTCGAGGCGACGACGTTCCACGATCCGCCGAACTTCACGTTCCCGAACGGCACGCACGTGTGCGAGGTCGAGATCGATCCGGAGACGGGGCGCATCGAGATCGTCAACTACACCGCGGTCGACGACTGCGGCAACGTGATCAACCCGCTGATCGTGGACGGCCAGGTCCACGGCGGCATCATCCAGGGCCTCGGTCAGGCGCTCTTCGAGGAGACCGTCTACAGCGACGACGGCCACATGCTGACCCCGACCCTGGTCGAGTACCTCGTGCCGAGCGCGGCGGACGTCCCGCCGATGACGCTGTCGCGCACCGTCACCCCGTCGCCCTCGAACCCGCTGGGCGTGAAGGGCATCGGCGAGGCCGGCACGATCGGCGCCTCGGCGGCGATCGTCAACGCCGCCGTCGACGCCCTGTCGGGGCTCGGCGTCCGCCACATCGAGATGCCGATGCAGCCGGCGCGTATCTGGAACGTGATTCAGGAGGCCAAGTCGTGATTCTGTCCCCGATCGAGTACACGAGGGCCGCGTCGATCGACGAGGCGCTCGCCGCCGTCGCGGCGGGCGCACGGCCGCTGGCCGGCGGCATGTCGCTCATGCCGATGATGAAGCTGGGGCTGGCCTCGCCGGGCGCGGTGGTCGATCTCGGCGGCGTGGCGGAGCTGGTGGGCGTCTGCGAGGACGGCGATGAGCTGGCGATCGGCGCGATGACGCCGCACCGCGTGGTCGCCGCCGATCCGCTGATCGCCCAGCACTGCCACGTGGTCTCGCAGGCCGCGGGCGGCGTCGGCAGCATGACGATCCGCAATCGCGGCACGATCGGCGGCTCGCTCGCCCACGCCGATCCCCACGGCGACCTGCCGGCGGCCGTGCTCGCGGCCGGCGGCGCGGTGATCGTCCGCGGGCCGGGCGGCGAGCGGCGCATCGACGTCGGCGACCTCATCACGAGCTACCTGACGACGACGATCGCCGACGACGAGCTGATCACGCAGGTGCGCCTGCCGAAGGCCGCCGCGCGTTCGGCCTACGCCAAGTTCCACCGCCGCGCGATCGACTGGTCGATCGTCGGCGTCGGCGTGTCGATCGGCCCCGACGGCGTTCGCGCCGCCGCGACCGGCGTGGGCGATCGCCCGATGCGCCTGTCCGGCTTCGAGTCGGTGCTCGCCGCCGGAGGCTCGGTCGAGGACGCCATCGCGAAGGCGGCCGAGGGCCTGTCCCCGACGGCCGATCTCGACGGGTCGACGGAGTACAAGCAGCACCTCGTCGGCGTCCTCGCCGGACGCGCGTACGCCGAGGCGAGCAGCCGCTAGTCGACGCGGGGTCGGGCTCTGCGAGGAGCCCGACCCCGTACGATTGCGCGGTACACGAACTCCTCGGAGGCTCCCCATGCTCGAAGGCAAGCTCGCTCTCATCGCCGGTGTCGCGAACAAGCGCTCGATCGCGTGGGGCATCGCGGAGGAGCTGCATCGGCAGGGCGCCAGGCTCGCCTTCACCTATCAGGGCGAGCGTGTCGAGAAGAACGTCCGCGACCTCGCCGCCACCGTCGGCTCCGACATCTGCGTCGAGATGGACGCGCGTGACGACGCCTCGATCAAGGCCGCCTTCGACGCGGTGGTCGGTCAGCTCGGTGGGCTCGACCTCCTCGTCCACTCGATCGCCTTCGCGCAGGCCCACGACCTGCAGCAGCGCTTCATCGAGACGAAGCGCGAGGACTTCTGGCTCGCGGTCGACGTCTCCGCCTACTCGCTCGTCGCGATGGCCCGCGAGGCCGAGCCGCACATGGAGGCCCGCGGCGGCGGCTCGATCGTGACGATGACGTACCTCGGCGGCGAGCGCGCGGTCCCCGGGTACAACGTGATGGGCGTCGCCAAGTCGGCCCTCGATTCGTCGATGCGCTACCTGGCCGCCGACCTCGGTCCGAAGAACATCCGCGTCAACGCGGTCTCGGCCGGTCCGGTGCGCACGCTCGCGGGCCGCTCGATCCC
The DNA here is from genome assembly GCA_964588635.1 of uncultured Bifidobacterium sp. Lineage (GTDB taxonomy): Bacteria > Actinomycetota > Thermoleophilia > Gaiellales > F1-60-MAGs149 > F1-60-MAGs149. The sequence goes on along the minus strand of CAZPQP010000093.1, from coordinate 3,121 downwards.
CGGCTTCACGACGATGGAGGAGCTCGTCATGGAGCGCTCCCCGCTCAAGCGCAACGTGGATCAGGGCGACGTCGGCAAGGCCGCCGCGTACCTGCTCGACGCCGAGAACGTGACCGGCACGGTCGCGTACGTCGACTCGGGCTATCACGCGATGGGGCTGTAGGCGGGCGTCAGCTCACCGTGAACGACCCGCGCATCTGGCTCGCGTGCGGCTGGCACAGGTAGGTCCAGACCCCGGGCGTCAGCGAGACGGTCGCGCTCTTGGTGCCCGTGAAGGCCACATCGGTGATCTGCGTGATCGTGCCGTCGGGTGCCTGCAGCGCGAAGTCGTGCGTCGCGGCCTCGTCGGTCACGGCCAGCGTGTAGGTGCCGGCGGGCAGTTCGGCGACGGCCTTGCCGTCCTGCGCGAGCATGATCTCGAAGCCCGGCCCGACGGAGCCGACGAGATCGGCGCCGGCCAGCATCGTCTGCTCGGCGACGGTCTCGGGCGGGACGGCTCCGGAGTTGGTGGCCGCCCCACCGCACGCGGCGACCAGAGTGAGGACCGGAAGCAGGAGGAGGGCGGAGACGGCGCGTCGCATGACGCCCATCGTCGGGGAGCGCCGGCGCCGCGCGTCAGCGGTTTCCTGTCGAGTGCCTGCGGAGGAGCCGTGAGGGCGCTGGACCCGCTCAGAACAGCCGCGGATCCTCTTCGACCCCCGCATAGAGCGCGGCGACGTCGAGCACGACGCACTCCACGTTGCGGCGCTCGGCGAGCTTGCGCGCCTGCGGCGCGAACTCCGGGGCGACGACGAGCGCGCGGGCGCCCGCGTACGCCGCGTCCTTCTCGATGTGCTCGCGGTAGCGCACGACCTGCTCGACGGCGGCCACCACGGCCTTCACGCGTTTCACCTCGACGAGCACGATGCGGCCCTCGGTGTCCTTGGCCAGGAAGTCGACCGGGCCGACGTCGGTGGAGCGCTCGCGCTCGAGGATCTCGAGGCCCTCCTCGATCAGGTCGGGCGCGCGCTCGAGCAGCGCGTGGAGCTCAAGCTCGCGGCCCTCGCGCTCCAGCACCGCGTTGTCCTCGAGGCCGTGGGCGTCATCGGCGATCACCTGCTCCACCTCGATCATCAGCGTCTCGCCCGTCTCGGGACGGCGCACGGTGATCAGGCCGTCCTCCTCGGTCAGCGCGGTCGGGCCGGACATGTAGTTGATCGGCTTGAAGCCCTTCGGGCCGTGCACGCAGACGGAGCCGTCGTCCTTGAAGATGATGATGCGATCGCCGCTGGCGAGGCGCGTCGTCAGGCGACCCGAGTACCCGATCGAGCAGCGGGCGACGAGGACGCGCACGGGCTAGCTGCGCGAGCCGTAGTTCTTCGAGGCGTAGTCGGCGAAGGCCTCGCCGCTCTTGATCGCCTCCCACCAGGCGCGGTTCTCGCGGAACCACTCGACCGTCAGCGCGAGGCCCGTGTCGAAATCGGTCTTGCGCTCCCAGCCGATACCGCGCAGCTTGGAGCAGTCGAGCGCGTAGCGGCGGTCGTGCCCGGGGCGGTCGGCGACGCTCTTCAGCGTGGCCGGGTCGGCGCCCGTCAGCTCGATGATCTTGCGCGCCGTCTCGATGTTCGGCACCTCGTGCTCGGCGCCGACGTTGTACGCCTCGCCGGCCTGGCCCTCGTGGAAGACGAGGTCGATGGCGGAGCAGTGATCCTCGACGAACAGCATCTCGCGCACCTGCATGCCGTCGCCGTAGAGCGGGAGGTCCTTGCCGTCGAACGCGTTGGTCGTGAACAGCGGGATCAGCTTCTCGGGGAACTGGTACGGGCCGTAGGTGTTCGAGCCGCGCGTGATCGAGGCGTTGAGGCCGAAGGTGCGCGCGTAGGACAGCACCAGCAGGTCGCCGGCGGCCTTCGAGGCGGCGTACGGGCTCGACCCGTGCAGCGGGTCGCCCTCCTTCGAGCGGTGCGGCGCATCGACGTCGCCGTAGACCTCGTCGGTCGAGACCTGGAGGTAGCGCAGCTCGTGCTGGCGCGCATGGTCGAGCAGGCGCTTGGTGCCGAAGACGTTCGTGGTGACGAACTCGTCGCCGCCCATGATCGAACGGTCGACGTGGCTCTCGGCGGCGACGTTGATGATGCCCGTGCAGCCCTCGGCGGCACGGGCGACGTCATCCGCATTCGCGATATCGCCGTGGACGAAGGTGTAGCGGGGATCGTCGGCGAGGTCGGCGACGTTCTCCGGGCGACCCGCGTACGTGAGCAGGTCGATGTTGACGACGTGCAGATCGGGATGCTCGCGCAGCAGGCGCCGCACGAGGTGCGAGCCGATGAACCCGCAGCCGCCGGAGACGAGGACCTTCTTCATGCGACGAATCCTGCCATGCAGGCCTCCACGCCGACGCGCCACGGCGGCAGCATCGGGGTGTCTGCGTGCTCGGAGGCCAGCACGGAGTAGGCGGGGCGCTGGGCGGGCGTGGGGAACTCGTCGCTCGTCGCACCCTCGACGACGGTGCTGCGGCCGGCGGCGGCGAGGACGGCCTCGGCCCACGCGCGGCGCGTGGCGGCGCCCGAGCCGGCGATGTGCCGGATGCCCGGCGGCACCTGATCGGGGAGGGCGAGCAGGAGCGGCGCGAGGTGGCCGGCGTACGTCGGGCTGCCGATCTGGTCCTCGACGACGCGCAGCGTGTCGCGCGTCTCGGCCAGGCGCAGGATGAGGCGCGGGAAGTTCGTGCCCTCCTCGTCGTACACCCAGGCCGTGCGCACAACCCACGTGCCCTCCGGGTGCGCCTCGAGCGCGGCGCGCTCGCCGAGCAGCTTGGTCTCGCCGTAGAAGGAGATCGGTCCGACGGGGTCGGACTCGAGATACGGCTCGCGTTTGGTGCCGTCGAAGACGAAGTCGGTCGACAGGGTGACGAGCCGCGCGCCGACGGCCTTGGCAGCCTCGGCCACGTGGCGATTGGCGTCGACGTTGGCGCGCGTGGCGCCCTCGCGGTCGGTCTCGGCGCCGTCGACGTCGGTCCAGGCGGCGGCGTGCAGGATCAGCTCGGGACGATGCTCCTCGACGACCGCGCGGACCGCGGCGGCATCGGTGACGTCGAGATCGGCGTGCCGCAGGCCGATGCCGCGGTCGCCCAGCTCGCGCA
>CAZPQP010000092.1:0-8083 GCA_964588635.1 uncultured Bifidobacterium sp. | reverse complement strand
CATCCCGATCAAGGCCGCCAACATCGCACCGATCGAGATCATCGGGTCGATGGTCGCCATCGGTTCGCTTCTCCTGCTCAACCACGTGACGATGGACCAGATGTCCGAGCCGCTGTTCGTGGCGCCGCTCGCCGCATCGATCGCCATCATCTTCATCCAGCCCGGGATGTCCGTCGCCCGTTCGTGGAACGTGATCGCGGGCCAGTTCATCTCCGCCCTCGTCGGGCTGATCTGCGTGCTCGTGCTGGGAGGGCACCTCGAGATCGCGGCGATGCTCGCGTTGGGGCTGTCACTCGTGGTGATGCGCGCGCTTCACTGCCTGCACCCGCCGGCCTGTGCGACGGCCATGATCATCGTGGTCACGCCGACGGTGCAGACCTGGAAGTTCCTGTTCTTCCCGGTGCTGTTCGGCGCGATGGTCGTGGTGCTCGTCGCGTGGGGCGTCCATCTGATCGAGGCGCGCATGCTGCACAACCGGCTCGAGGGCCGGACGCCGCCGGCCCCGCCGGCCTAGCGCTTCGCCAGCAGGTCCTCCCACGAGCAGAGCTTGATGCGCGGCCGCCCGGTGGCCTCGCCGCGCTCGCGCTCGTGGGCGTCGATGTCGGCCCAGTGCGCGTACTCGACGGCTTCGGGGCGATGGTCGGCGATCAGGCGCTCGACGGCAGCGAGGCTGGCGTCGGCCGGCGTGTGCAGGCGTCCGGCGTGCAGGTCCTCGAGCAGCGCGTCGGCGGTCTCGACGCCGCACTTCTTGTTGGTGCCGATCACGCCGCTCGGACCGCGCTTGATCCAGCCCGTGCAGTACACGCCGGTGACGGGCTTGCCGTCCGCACCCAGTGCGCGGCCATCCGCGTGCGGGATCACACAGCGCTTCTCATCGAACGGCACGCCCTCGACCGGCAGGCCGCGGTAGCCGACGCTGCGCAGGACGAGGCCGCACGGGATCGTCTCCGTCTCGTCGGTCGCGACGGCGCGCACGGAGCCGTCGTCGGAGAGCTCGAGGCGGTTCCGCACCATCACGATCTCCTCGACGCGGCCATCGCCGCGGATCTCGAGGGGGGAGAGCAGGTAGCGCAGGGTGACGGTGCGCGGCTTGTCGGTCCGGGCGCGCTGCGCGTACTCCTGCACGACCTCGACGTTGCGCTGGTCGGGCTGGCTGGCGTCGGCGAGCAGCGACTGGCTGATCGCGTCCAACGCGGCGTCCTCGGGGCTGACGATCACGTCGGCGATCTGCAGCTCGCCGAGCTCGAGCAGCTCGGGGTTCGTGTACGCGGCCTGGAGCGGACCGCGGCGACCGGCGATGACGATGTCCTTGATCGTGGAGGCGTTGAAGATCTCGATCGCATGGTCGCCCGTGTCGGTCGGCGCGAGCTCCTCCGGGGCGAGCGCCATCATGCGCGCGACGTCGACGGCGACGTTGCCGTTGCCGATCACCACGGCGCGCTCGATCTGCAGATTCGGATCGAGGTCGTAGAAGTCGGGATGGCCGTTGTACCAGGCGACGAAGGCCGTGGCGGGCAGCGATCCGGGCAGGTCCTCACCGGGAATGCCCATGCGGCGATCGGCCTGCGCGCCGTACGCGTAGATCACCCCGTCGTAGTGCTCCATCAGCTGCGCGTGGGAGAGGTCGCGCCCGATCTCGACGTTGCCGAACATGCGGAAGCCGGGCTTGTCGGCGATCTTCTCGAAGACGCGCGAGACGGCCTTGATCTTCGGATGATCCGGCGCCACGCCATGGCGCACGAGACCCCACGGGGTCGGCAGGCGGTCGTACAGATCGACCTCGATGTCGGGCTCGGCGTCGAGCAGGTGGCCCGTGGCGTAGAAGCCGGCGGGACCCGCTCCGACGACGGCGATGCGATGCGCGCGATTCGTCATGCCCGCAAGGTAGCGCGGGACTATGCCGCGATGCGCAACGGCGGCAGCGCGCACGCAGGGTCGTACGCGTGCAGCTCGGTGCCGTGCTGGCGCAGCCACTGGTGCGCGTCGCGCCAGTCGGGGCGCAGCGCCTCGACCTCGGCCCAGAACCGCTTGCTGTGGTCGAGGTGGCGCAGGTGGCAGAGCTCGTGCGCGACGACGTAGTCGAGCACGTGGAAGGGCGCGAGCATCAGGCGCCACGAGATCGAGATCGTGCCCGTGCGGCTGCAGGAGCCCCAGCGCGACGTGCCGTCGGCGATGCGGAGGTTGGCCGGGTGCGGCTCGGGGAGGTCGGCGATCAGCGCGGCGGCGACGCGGCGCGTCTGCTCGCGGTACCAGCGCTCGACCATCCGCTCGGCGCTGCCGGCATCGGGGGCCGCGACGGTGACGCTGTCGTCGGTGCTCATCACGCGGGCGCGCTCGGCGTGACGGAGCGTCAGCGGCAGCGCGGTCCCGTGGCGCCAGACGACGCCGCTGCGCTCGAGGCCGAGCCGCCGCTCCTCGAGGCGCGCGCTCTGCGCGACGATCCAGTCACGGTGCGTATGGATCAGCTGGCGGCCCGTGTCCTCGCCGCCGCGGGCGGGGAGAACCAGCTCGACGCCGCGACCGGCCTTGGCCACGAGCCGCACGCGTCGCGCCCGCGGCGATCGGCGCACGGCGACCTGGACCCCATCGACGTCGAGCAGCTCCACGCCCACAGGATTCCGCCGCGGTCGGACGGAGCTCTGCGCGCCGTGCCCGAACGCCTGCTGGTGCTGCCATAGTCCTCCCATGACCGACTGGAACACGTGCGATCTGTGCGATGACAACCCCGACGGCATTCGCGTGCCGACGCCGGGCCTGCGCCACTTCGGCGGGGTGACCCGCTTCACCGGACCGGTGATGACCGTGCGCTGCCTCGAGGACAACACGCGCATCAAGGAGCTCGTCAACTCGCCGGGCGACGGCCGGGTGCTCGTCGTCGACGGCGGCGGCAGCATGGGCACCGCCCTGGTCGGCGACATCGTCGGCGGCGAGGCGGTCGCCAACGGCTGGGCGGGCATCATCGTCGACGGGTGCGTTCGCGACTCGGCCGGACTCGCGGCGCTGCCGCTCGGCGTGATGGCGATCACCACCTGTCCCCAGCGCCCCGCGCGCGTGGGGCAGGGCACCGCGGGCGAGGCCATCCTCTTCCGCGGCGTGCCCTGCGGCCCGGGCGACATCGCCTACGCGGACGAGGACGGCGTCGTCCTCCTGCCCGCGACGTCCGACGCCTGAATACCCCCAACGGGATTCGAACCCGTGTAGCCGCCGTGAAAGGGCGGTGGCCTAGGCCGCTAGCCGATGGGGGCCCGGTGCGCAGGATACCCATGTGCGGCGTCCGACCGCGCACGCGGGAATCCGCCTGATCGACCTGCTGCGCCGAAGGCGCAGAGCCGGCCCCGGCCGGCATGACCCGTGCGGTGCCTGCGGCCTATGCTCCCGCCATGGGAACGGCCCTCGGCTCGACGAGCAGCGATGCCAACGCGCTGCTGCCGCGCACCGTGCCGCAGGCGCGCTGGTGCTTGACCGGCGCCATGCTCGCCGTGGCGGTCGTGATGGCGACATGGGCATCGTCCACGGTGGCGCTGCCCGTGACGAACATCTCGCCCGTCTTCCTGCCGCTCGGCATCGGTGTCGCGGTGCTTGCCCGCTGGGGACGCTTGCTGTGGCCCGCGTTCGTGATCGGCGACGTCGTCGGCCAGCTCGTCGCCGGCGAGCGGCTGCCGACGTGGATCGTGCTGTCCGTCGCGTGCCATCTCGCCACGGTGCTGGTCGGGGCCACCCTGATCCAGCGGCACCGCGCGTGGATCGACGACCTCGGCAGCACGGCGCGCTATCTCGCGATCACCGCCGGGCTGGCCGTCGCCGCCGCTGTCGCCGGCGTCATCGGCCTCGCGCTCCACGGGTTTCTCGCCGGACCCGAGGATGCCCTCAGCACCCTGGCCTTCTGGGTGCTCGGCGACTTCGGCGGATACGTCGTCCTCGGTGCCGCCATCCTGGTCTGGACCAAGCCGGGGATCGCCGACGAGGTGCGACGCCCGTCGGGCTACGTCGCCGTGGTCGCCGTCGCCGCGGCATCGAGCACGATGGTGGCCACGGGCGAGCCGTGGTGGGGCGTGGTCTCCCTGATCGCGGCGGGGGCCGTGTCTGCGCGGCTCGGCATGGTCTGGGGCACCGCGGCGATGGTGCTGGCACTGGCAGGCGTCGTGGTCGCCTCCGTCGAGGGACAGGCGCCGTTCAGCGGTGCGACACCGCCGTATCAGGCGTTCAACGCGATGCTCGCGGTGGCGATTCTCAGCGGCGCATCGCTGCTCGTCGCCGGCTACCGCGTCGGCGGCGGCACCGCGGCTCGGAGCATCGTGCTGGTCGTCGCCGTGCTGAGCGCCGCCGTCGCGATCACGGGCGTGGCGGACTTCGCGCTCCTCGCCATGGCCCTCGAGGCGAGCCATCCGCTCGCCATCAGCGCGTTCCTCTTCGCCGGCGCGACGTTCGGCGTCCTGCTCGTGCGCATGGCCCGTCCTCCGTCGCGGGCGCCCGTGGCGCGCTCCCGGCGGCTCGCCGCCTTCTCGGGGCTGCTCAACGGACTCAGCTTCGCCGCCTACTACGCGTCGATCCCGCACGTCGGCGCGGCGGCGGCAACGGCGCTCCTGATGACGTACCCCGTCGGCATCGTGCTGTTGCTCGCGCTGCGTCGACGGCACCTGCCGGCGAAGTCGAACCTGCTGATCGCAGCGCTCATCGTGACGGGCGCGCTGGCGATCGTCGCGGGCGTCGGCGTGACGCCGGCGGGCGTGCTGCTCGCCGTCGTGAGCGCGCTGCTCTTCGCCGGTGCGCTGCTGGCTGCCGACGCCGCGCTGGAGTCGAGCGACGCTGTCGCCGTGAGCCTCCTCACGCTCGGCGTCGCCGGCGTCACCTGCGCGGGCCTTGCGCTGATCTTCGAGGGCACGGCGGGCTTCGCGCTCTCCCCGCAGTACGTCGGACTCATCGCGCTGGCCGCCATCGGCGGCACCCTCGTCCCCCAGATCTCCCGGCTGTGGGCGCTGCCGCAGCTGGGCCCCGTGACGGTCGGTGCCATCGCCTCGCTCGGGCTGGTCATCACGTCGGCGCTCGGCATCGGGATCCTGGGCGACGGCGCGGGGCGATTCGGCATGCTCGGCCTCGTGCCGATCGCAGCCGGCGGTGTGCTGGCGGCGATCGTCGCCGGGAGGAGCGCCGCGAGCAGCCGGTAGGGCTCGGTCCTGCCCGGCGCCCGACCGGACCGGCGGAGCCGCGCGCGCGACGTCGTGCCGGGCGAGGCGGCTCTGTCCGGGCAGCGCCGTAGCCTTCGCGCAGATGGATCGCTCCGAACGGCTCACCGGCAACGCCGACACCGCCCTCGAGCGCTGTCGGACGTGCCCCTCCAAGCTGATGCAGCCGGTGCAGTGGCGCCGGCTCGGCGAGGACCTCTGGGAGATCGACCTGCGCTGCCCCGACTGCGGCGGCACGGCGCGCGAGTGCGTGCCGCAGGAGGCCGTGGCGCGCTACGACCAGGTCATGCGCCGGGCCCGGCTGTCGCTGGAGCGGCACCTCGAGGCGATCGAGCGCGTCGATCCGACCGCCGAGCGCACGCCGTACGGCGACCCGGCACCCGACCTGCGGATCCTGCCCGAGGATTTCGGTCCCGGCGCCGAAGCCGCGTAGGGGCGGGGCGATGACCGATCTCGGCGGCCGCTACCGCCTGGAGGCCTCGATCGGCCGCGGCGGGACGGGCGAGGTGTTTCGCGCACGCGACCTCCGGCTCGACCGCGTCGTCGCCGTCAAGCTGCTGCACCCGTGGGTGGCCGAGGACGAGGATGCGCGTCGGCGCTTCCGCCGCGAGGCCACGACGCTCGCGCAGCTGCGCCATCCGAACATCGTCCAGGTGCTCGATTTCGACGAGGCGCTGCCCGCGCCGTTCCTGGTGCAGGAGCACTGCGGCGGCGGCACGCTGGTGCGCTCCACGCAGGCGGCGCCGCTGCCGTGGCCCGAGGTCGCCGCCATCGGGCTCGCCATCGCCCGCGGCCTCGCGCACGCGCACGCGGCCGGGGTCACCCACCGCGACCTCAAGCCGGGCAACGTCCTCTACGGCGATGACGGCCTCCTGCGTGTCGCCGACTTCGGGCTGGCCGACGTGCTCCGGCGCGAGGCGACCGACGTGACGCTGACGGGCGACGGCACGCGGGTCGGCAGTCCCGAGTACTGGGCGCCCGAGCAGGCCGCGGGCCTCGATGTCACCGAGCGCGCCGACATGTACGCGCTCGGCTGCATCCTCTACGAGCTCGCGACCGGTTCGCTGCCGTTCGAGGGGTCGGACCGGGTCGCCACCGGCATGCGCCGCATCCATGAGGACCCGCCGCCGCCGACGGCGTTCGTGCCCGAGCTTCCACCCGAGGCGGAGGCGCTCATCATGGAGCTGCTGCAGCGGGCGCCGGAGCGCCGCCCGCGGGCGGAGGACGTGGCGCGAATGCTCGCCGGCGATGTGCCGATCCTCCCGGAGGACGACGAGCGCGCGACCACGCGCATCGCGCTGGAGGACATCCCGCCGACGATGCTCGCGCCCGAGCCGGAGCCCGTGCGCACCGGCGTCCGCACCGGCGCGCTGCGGTTCGGGGTGATCCTGCTCGCGATCGGCGTGCTCCTGGCCGGCATCGGCGTGGCCACCGGCGTCCAGCTCACGCACGCCGGGATCATCGTCGACAAGCCGGTCGGGCGGACGGCGGCCGCTGCCGGCCTGGCGGTGCTGGTCGGTGCGGCGGCGATCTGCGGCGCGCTCGCGGTCCTGACCCTGTGGCTCTCGCGCAACCGGTCGCGGGCCCGCTCGCGGCTCGTGCGCAACCTGCTGGGCCTGCTCGCGGTGCTCATCGCGGGCCTCACGTCTGGCACGATCGTGTGGACCGCCAACGCGTGGATCACCGTGGGCGTCTCGGCTCTCTGGGGGAAGCTGCAATGAGCATCGCAATCGATTCCGACCTCTATCGCCGGCTCTTCGCCGGGGTCAACGAGCAGGGCTATTCGCCCGATGGCTGGACGCGCGCGCCGTGGACGGATGAGCTGCGCGCCGCGGAGCAGGTCGTCATCGACGCCGCGGTGGCCGACGGCATGGTGTGCGAGCACGATCCGGCCGGCAACCTCTGGATCACCGACCCGCATGCGCCGGCCGACGGCCTCGTCGTCGCCGGGTCGCATCTCGACACCGTGCCGAAGGGCGGCGCCTTCGACGGCGCGCTCGGCGTGGTGGGCGGTCTCGTCGCGGTGCTCGCGCTGCGCGCGGCCGGTGTGCCGAACGCCGAGCGCCTCGCGGTCATCTCCTTCTGCGACGAGGAGGGCTCGCGCTTCAACACGCCGTGCTTCGGCTCGCGCACGATGGTGGGGACGTTCGGCGATGAGGTCGCGGACGCGAGGGACAAGGACGGCATCAGCATCCGCGAGGCCGGCGGCATGGATCCGACGAAGGCCGCTGGCCTCCACAAGCGCATCGGCTGCTACTTCGAAATCCACGTCGAGCAGGGCCTCGCGCTCGACCCGGCCGATACGACGCTCGGCATCGCCACGCGCCTGTCGGCGCGCGGCCGCTGGGAGTGGAGCGTGACCGGTGAGGCCAACCACGCTGGCACGACGCCGATGGCGGGTCGCCGCGATGCGCTTGTGCGTGCCGCCGAGTTCGTGCTCGCCGCCAAGGGCGAGGCCGAGGCCCGCGACGGCGCTGTCGCGACGATCGGCCGCATCACGCCCTGGCCCGGTGGCACCAATGTCGTCCCGGGCCGCGTCTACGGCACGCTCGATGCCCGAGCACTCGACAACGCCACGCGCGATGCGGTCGTGCAGGCGCTCATCGACGGCTTCCCGGACGTCGAGATCGAGCACAAGTCGACCGACGACGCCGCGATCTTCGATCCGGGCCTGATCGCGGATCTCCATGCCGGTGCGCAGGAGCTCGGCATCTCCTCGATGGACCTGCCGTCGTACGCCGGTCACGATGCGGGCACGCTGGCCCTCAGCGACGTGCCGAGCGTGATGATCTTCACCCGCAGCCCGAACGGCATCAGCCACAACCCGGCCGAGCACTCCGACGAGGCCGTCTGCCTCGATGCCATCCGCGTGCTCGCGGCCGCGATGGCGCGCCAGCTCG
>CAZPQP010000091.1:0-8305 GCA_964588635.1 uncultured Bifidobacterium sp. | reverse complement strand
GCCGTGGGCTGCGGCGACTGACGATGGGGGACGTGCTCGCGGAGACGGTGCCCCTGGCACTGGTGGGGGCGATCAGCCCGCTCGCGCTGCTCGGCGCGCTGGTGCTTCTCGGCGGCCACCGTCCGCTGCTGCGGTGCGGCCTCTACACGGCGGGCATCATCACGATGACCACGCTGTTCTTCGCCGCCGTCTACGTCGCGCTGCGGCTGGACCTGACAGGAGAGACGGGACACAAGGGCCTGCTGTCGTCCGAGCCCGCGCAGCTGGTGATGGCGGCGTTCCTGCTCGTCACCGCCGCGTTCTTCTTCTTCAAGGCGCCGAAGCCGGAGACGCAGCAGAGGATCCTCGCGAGGATCGACAGCCCGCGCATCCCCACCATCGCGTTCTTCATCGTCGGGATGGTGATGATGTGGTTCTCGGCCTCCTTCGTCGTGATCGTCGCGATCGTGCATCGGCTGTCCGTCGCGGGTATGCCGTTCCACGACAACGTGATCGTGCTGGCGATCTCGATCCTGATCACGGCGCTGCCGGCGCTGATCCCGTTCGGTGCCGCGCTGGTCGGCGGCAACGGCGCTCGCGGGCGGCTCGAGCAGCTCGGCCACTGGACGACGGTCAACGGCCGTTACATCCTCGGCGTGATGATGGTCGTGCTCGGCGTGCAGAACCTGCTCTCGGCGTTCGGCCACTGACGCCGACGGGCGCCTCGCGCGCCACCGCTGCGACCCGGTAAGGGCGCCCACAAACCCGCATGGTTATGCGGCTATGGGGGGCTAGCACCCCGGCGAAAACGGTCGTCCCACGCTACGATTGCGGCTAGTGGTAACACCCGTTACCCAAAAACCGAATTCCCGGTGCGGGGCTCCCGCGCTCTGCAGGACCCCGACCCTCCGCTCCGCGCTGCTCTTTTTCGGCCTTGCCCTCGGTGTTCTGGCTCTGCTACTGGGATTCTCCGCCCGCGCGCAGGCCGCTCCCGCCAGCCCGACCGCCGTCACGGCCGCAACCGATCAATCGCGGCTGTTCACACTGCCGACGCCGCCCGCGGATCCGGCCGATCCGATGCCGCCGACCGACAAGGTCACGATCGCCGACAACGCGGCGCTCGCACTCGGCAGCGCCTTCACCCTGCAGGCCTGGGTGCGGCCCGCCACCGACTCCGGCGAGCAGATGATCCTCGAGAAGCGCCAGTCGTACGCCCTGGCCTTCCGCAACGGCACCCTCCAGTACCAGCTCGACTCGGAGCTGACGGGCACGCGCGGCATCTGGTTCGACACGCAGCTCGTGCTGCTGCCCAACCGCTGGACGCACGTGACGCTCGTGAAGAGCGGGCAGACCGTGACCGTCTATCTCAACGGGACGGCGGAGTACACCCGATCCCTGTTCGCCGACGACGAGTTCGCCGTCTCGTACGGCATCCCGACGCTGATCACCGCCAACACCAACCCGCTGGTGATCGGCAGCGACCTGCGCGAGAACGCGCCGTTCAACGGGCGCATCAGCGATGTCTCCGTCTGGAGCAGCGCCCGCTCGGCCGCGACCATCGCCGCGACCTACGACCTGCGCTTCGCCGCCAGCATCGGCACCTGGTTCCTCGACGAGACATCCGGCTCCACGGCATACAACAGCTCGCAGGCCGTCGGCTCGATCCTCAACGGCACCTATACCGGCACGGCCAGCTCGTCGGATGTGCCGACGCTCGGCACGCGCCTCAACATCAACGACACGCCGGCCTTCGACGCCTTCCTCCCGGGCTACAGCCCCGCCGGTCCGGTCACGTTCGCCGTGTCGACGGCGCCGACGCTCGGCACGCTGGCGATCACCGACGCGAGCACCGGTGCGTTCACGCTCACGCCCGACATCAACGCGAACGGGCTCGACAGCTTCGGCTACACCGTCAGCGATGGGGCGACGACCACCGTCGAGCGCTCGTACGCGGTGCGGATCACCGACGCGACGAAGCCGAGCGTGACGGGCTTCACCACGACGTCGGGCGCCTACAACCACGACGCGACGCAGACGTTCGAGCTGACGTTCTCCGAACCCGTCACGGGCATCGCCGCGGGCGACTTCGCCAACCTCGGCGACGCCACGGGGTGCAGCATCGATCCGGGCGACGACAGCGGCGCGACGCGCACCGTCACGGTGTCGAGCTGCTCGGAGGGCACACTCCAGCTGCGCTTCGCGGCCAATGGCGCTGCCGATGCCGTCGGCAACACGGGTCCTGCTGCGGCGGTCAGCACGACGGTGATCACCGTCGATCGCACACCGCCGGCCGTCGCGTCGTTCACCACGACGTTGACGGGCATGACGCGCGTCACGCCGCAGGTGTACACGCTGACGTTCAGCGAGTCCGTCACCGGCATCACCACCGCGGACTTCACGAACGTCGGCACGTCCACCGGCTGCGTCTTCGACCCGGGCGCCGACACCGGCTCGACGCGCACCGTCTCGATCTCCAGCTGCGCCAACGGCACGCTGCAGCCGCGCCTGCGCGCCGACGCCGCCGACGACCTCTCCGGGACGGCCGGCCCCGCCGCGGCGGTCACCGTGGGCAGCGCGATCACGCTCGACACCGTGCCGCCGACGTCGTTCGCCACGATCTCGCGCACCGCGACGAACAACCCGACCGTGACCGTCTCGTACACGGCGTCCGACGTCGGCACAGTGCAGACGATCGACGCCTACTACTCGACGAGCATGTCGATGACGTTCCCCGAGCCATGCGGTCAGACGACGTCGTCCGCGGCGAGCGGCACGGTGGCGTGCGACCTGCCGGCCACCGACCCCGTCGACGGCTCGCGCTCCACGGACGGCACGTACTACGTCTGGACGATCGCCACCGACTCGGCCGGCAACGTGGAGGCCGCGCCGCTCACGTACGACGCGCAGATCATCCTGGATCGGGTCGCGCCGGCGCTCTCGTCGTTCACGACCACCACCCCGGCGGTCTCCGGTGCGACGACGTTCACCTACGCCCTCACGTTCTCCGAGGCCGTCACCGGCATCGGCTCGGGGGACTTCCGCAACCGCGGCACGGCGACGGGCTGCACCTTCAACCCCGGCACGGACAACGGCAGCACGCGCACGCTCACCATCTCGGGCTGCTCGACCGGCACGCTGATCCCGGCCTTCGCCGCCACCGGTGCGCAGGATCTGGCCGGCAATCTCGGCCCGGCGACGGAGCAGAACGCCACGCCGACGGTGACCATCGACCGCGCCGCGCCGACGCTGGCGAACTTCGCGCTGGCCGGCACCGAGGGCGCAACGATGATCTTCAGCCCGTCGAGCTTCGCCGCGCCGTTCAGCGACGACCGCGCGCTCGAGCCCGACAGCATCACCATCAAGACGCTGCCCTCGTCGGGCGTCCTGTGGTTCGGCGGCTCGGTCGTCACCGTCAACCAGGTGATCCCCTACGGCGACCTCGGTCAGCTGTCGTACGTGCCCGTCGACTACGCCAACGGCACGTTCACATTCACCGTCACGGCGTCCGATGGCGTCAACTCCTCGAGCCCTGCGACCACCGTGTCCGTGGTGCTCGCGCCGGTCACGAACCAGCCGACCGTCACGCACATCGATCCGCTGACGGGTGCCAACGAGGACCAGACCTTCACGATCACGTACGCCGCGCTGGTCGCCTCGTCCGACGCCGTGGCGCGCGACGCGACGCTGCAGTTCCGCATCGAGTCGGTCGTCACCGGCAGCGTCACCAAGGGCGGCGTGGCCGTCACGCCCGGTGTGACGGCGATCGGACCGGGGGAGTCGTTCGTGTGGACGCCGCCGGCCAACGCGTACGGCCTGCTCAACGCGTTCACCGTGCGCGCCTTTGACGGCACCAATGCGTCGGCCTCGGCGATCCTCGTGCAGGCGCAGGTCGCGGCGCAGGCGTGTCCCACGACCGACACGGTGGCGAACGGCTGGAACATCCGGCAGGTCACCGCCACCGGCGAGTGCTCCTGGGTGGCACCGGCCGGCGTGACCAGCATCCAGACCCTCGTCGTCGGCGGCGGCGGCGGTGGTGGCGCCGGCGTGCACACGTCGGGCGGCACGTTCTACACGGGCGGTGGCGGTGGCGCCGGCGGGCTCGTCAACAACACGGGCTACTCGGTCTCGCCCGGCTCGTCGTACCGCATCACGGTCGGTACGGGCGGCGCGGTGGGCGCGACGGGCGGCGGCTCGGCGTTCGGTCCGCTGACGGCCAACGGCGGCGGCTACGGCGGCGATGGCGTATCCGGTGCCTCGACGGCGACGGCCAACGCCATCGCCGGTGGTTCCGGCGGTTCCGGCGGTGGTGGTGGCGCGCCGTACAACGGGACGGCGGGCGCCGGCGGTTCGGCCACCAGCGGACAGGGCAACGCGGGCAATGCGGGTTCCGGCGGCACGACGCGCGTCGGCGGTGCCGGCGGCGGCGCGAGTGGCACGCCGACGGGGTCGGCCAACACGTTCACCGGCTCGAGCGTCACCTACGCGCGCGGTGGCTCCGGCCGCGGCACGGCGGCCGCGCAGGCCGCGGTGGCCAACTCCGGCAACGGCGGCGACGCCAACACGGCCGGCTCGTCGGGCGTCGTGATGCTGCGCTGGGCCACCGCGACGCCGACCGTCGCGGCCATCGCCGACCAGGGCACAAACTCGAACACGACGATCAGCGGCATCGCCGTGACCGTCGGCGACAGCGACACCGCGGTCGGGTCGCTCACCGTCACCGCCACGTCGGGGAACACGACGGTCGTCCCCAACGCCAACATCACCGTCGGCGGGTCGGGGGCCAACCGCACGCTGTCGATCGTCCCGGCGACGGGGCAGTCCGGCACGTCCACGATCACCGTCAACGTGACCGACGGCGCGACGACCGCGACCACGGCCTTCGTGCTCACCGTCGGCGACCTCGTCAAGCCGGCCTCCAGCGGCTCGATCACCGCCACGCAGACGAACGCGACGACGGTCCCGGTCGTCTTCACGGCGTCCGACGTCGGCGGCCTCGCCAGCATCCGCGCGTACTACTCGACGAGCGCGGCGCTCACCTCGCCGACGCTCTGCGCCACTCTGGTGTCAGCCGCCACGAGCGGCACGCTCAACTGCGCCATCCCGTCGACCCCGGCCACGTACTACGTCTTCACGCGGTCGACGGACGCGGCCGGCAACGTGGAGGACATCCCGGTCTCCGCCGACGACTCCATCGTCTTCATGCCCGCGGCCACGCTCGGCACGATCACGCCGACCTACACCAACTCCACGAGCGTCTCCGTCGCGTACACCGCGACCATCACCGACAACCTGCAGTCGGTCAGCGCGTACTACTCGGCGTCGGGTGCGCTCACGTCGCCGACGCTCTGCGGCACGACGACCTCGTCGGCCGCCAGCGGCACGATCACCTGCACCCTGCCCACTACGCAGGCCACGTACTACGTGTGGACCCAGTCGCGCGACACGTTCGGCAACGTCGAGGCGGCGCCGGGCTCGGCCGACGACACGATCGCGTACGACACGACCGCCCCCGTCACGGTCACCTCCACGGCGACGACGCAGATCGGCACCACGGCCGTGACGAACGTCGCCGTCGCGATCACCGAGAGCGGCGTGATGGTGAGCGGCACGCTCTACTACTCCACGAACGCCAACATGAGCGGCGCCGTCAGCTGCGGCTCCTGGACCAGTGCGAGCCTGTCGCTGACGGGCCAGACCTGCACGCTGCCGGCGACCGACGGCACCTACTACCTCGCAGCACGCGGCACCGACCTCGCCGGCAACACCGAGGCGATGCACGCCACGGGCGACGACTCGATCATCCTCGACCGCGTCGCGCCCGTCTCGAGCGGCGCGATCACGGCCACGCTCACCAACAACGTCGCCGTCCCGGTCGCCTACACGGCGTCCGACGCCAACACGATCACGAACGTCACCGCCTACTACTCGACGGCGGTGGGCCTGACGTCGCCGACGCAGTGCGGCACCGTCAGCTCCGCCGCGACGAGCGGTACCATCACCTGCACCCTGCCGAGCTCGACTGCGACGTACTACGTCTACACGCGCACGACGGACCTCGCCGGAAACGTCGAGGCGGCACCGGGCACGGCCGACGACTCGATCGCGCTCGACGTGACGGCACCCGCGGCGATCGTGCCCGACCTCAACGCCGCTTCGGACTCCGGCTCGAGCACCACCGACAACGTGACGGCCACGCGCACGCCGACGATCGATGTCGTCACGTGGGAGTCGGGCGCGACCATCGTCGTGACCGCGACGTCGCCCGGCCAGACGACCGTCAGCTGCACCGCGACGGCCTCAAGCTGCGTCCTGCCGTCGCTCGTCGACGGCACGTGGACGCTGACCGCGCGGCAGACCGATCCGGCTGGCAACCAGTCTGCCGCGGGCAGCTCGCTCGCGATCCGCGTCGACAACACGGCGCCGGTGGTGACGTCCTTCGCCTACTCGGCCAACAGCGCGGGTGGCACGACGTACGCGATCAGCTTCGACGAGATCGTCACCGGACTCGCGGCGAGCGACTTCACGATGGGGGGGACGGCGACGGGCTGGTCGGTCACCGCCGTCTCGGGCTCGGGCACGGGGCCGTACACCGTCACGCTGACCGGCGCGAATCGCGGCACGCTGATCCCGCAGCTCGCGGCGGACGCGGTCACCAACCAGGTCAACCTCACCGGTCCACCGCTGGCGGTCGACGGTGGCACCAGCACCGCCCAGGAGCCGTGGCTGTCGGCGCAGCCCACGCTCACGCTCACCACCAGCAGCGTGTCGCAGAACGTCACGCTCACGGTCACGGACGGCACCTGGGTCGTGATCCCCGGCGGCACCGTCTCGCGCAAGTGGCAGTACTCGACCAACGGCGGCACCGTCTGGATCGACTACGGCAGCACGGCCACATCCATCACGCCGTCCGCGACGTACAAGGGCAATGCGTTCCGCACCATCATCACCTACACCAACACGCACGGGACGATGAAGGTCGCGTCGCCGGCGAAGGTCGTCACGTGGTTCGGCTACACCGGTGGCACGCAGAGCTGGACGCCGCCCGCCGGTGTGACCAGCGTGCAGGTGGACGCCAGCGGCGCCGGCGGCGGCACGGGGACGACGACCAGCAGCTACGGCACCAACACCGGCGTCGCGGGGCGTGGCGGACGTATCAACGCCCAGCTGGCGACCACGCCGGGGACGCCGCTCACGGTCTCCGTCGGCGGCAGGGGCGGCGACAGCTACGAGCAGTACATGGGCTGGCAGTCCTACAGCTGCGGCAACTCGCTGAGCTACGGGCCGTTCTACAGCGCCGGTGGCTGGAACGGCGGCGCCACCGGCAGCAACAACCAGATCACCTATTCCTACAACAGCGGGAGCTGCTACTACCGGTACTACTACTACTCGGCGATCGGTGCCGGCGGCGGCGGCGCCACCGACATCCGCACGGGCGGCACGGGTCTGGCGAATCGCGTCCTGGTCGCCGGCGGTGGTGGCGGCGTCGGCGCCTCGACGAGCAACGGCGGGGCGGGCGGCGGTCTCACCGGCGGCGGCAACGGCGGCACGCAGAGCGCGGGCGGCGCGAGTGGGGGCACACTCGGCAACGGCGGCGTGAGCACCTACGGCGGTGGCGGCGGTGGCGGCGGCTACTACGGCGGCGGTGGGGGGACCAGCCAGACGGTCGGCGGTGGTGGCGGCTCGTCGTACGCCGGCACCGGCACCTCGAACGTGACGCACACGCAGGGCGACGCCAACGCCACCGGGGACGGCTTCCTCGCGCTCTCCTACGACATCCCGCCCGACCCGGCCGTGATCAGCGTCGACCCGCACGCCGACCCGATCGTCGGCCGCTTCGCGCAGACGTTCTCGATCGGGTTCACGGGCACGCCGTCCGGCTTCGACACGAGCGACCTCACGGTCACCGGCGTCACCGGGTGGGACATCACGAGCATGGTCGGCTACGGCCTCGGGCCCTACATGGTCACGATCACCCCCGGCACGACACCGTCGGAGGGGACGCTCGGGCTCCGTCTCAACGCCAGCTCGGTGACCGTCGGCGGCAGTCCCGCGCCTGCCGTCAACGTCAATTCGACGGGCTCGGTCGTCGTCGACCTGACCGGGCCGGCGATGACGTCGTTCACCACGACATCGCTGACGCCGACGAACGCGGCAACGCTCACCTACACCCTCACGCTCGACTCGGCCACGATCGGCATTGCCAACAGCGACTTCTCCAACGTCGGCACGGCCACCGGGTGCACGTTCGCCGCGACGGGTTCCGGCGCCACGCGCACCGTCACGATCTCGAGCTGCGGCGAGGGCACCGTCGTGCCGCGCTTCACGC
>CAZPQP010000090.1:0-8376 GCA_964588635.1 uncultured Bifidobacterium sp. | reverse complement strand
CCGACCCGCAGGGGCAGGCCCTGACGTACACGTGGGACACGAACAACGACGGCGTCTACGGTGATGCCGTCGAGGAGACGGGCACCAACGGCGTCGTGCGAATTCCGGCGGCGACGCTCAATGCCATCGGTGGCCGCTTCACCTTCGGCGTCAAAGCGACCAACACAAGCGGGCTATCGGCGACCGCCACAGCCAAGGCCGAGGTGATCACCCGCCCGTGGTCCGAGGTCGGTCAGACGATCACCCTTTCGCCCGCCACTGGCACCGCGGGAAGCGCCAGCACCGTCACGCTTGACACCCTCGGTGTCGCCACCCTCGGCTGTGTCGACAGCAACGGGGACGATGTCTACACCGATGCTGAACTGACGGCCGCCAACGGCTTCACCGCGCCGTTCACGGCCGCGGCCGGCAACCAGCGCATCGCCGTGATCGCCGCCAACGTGGCCAACACCTGCGCGTACTACAGCCAGCAGATCGCCGCAGGCTCGTATGGCGTCGATCAGGTCGTTGCCACCATCTACACCTCGAGTGCCGCTCGCTCCTCGCGCGCCTCGACCAAGGGGTACCGCGCGAAGGCGCGCTTCACACTCGGCGGCGCCACGATGGTTTCGCTCGGCAGCGTCGACGCGTACGGCACCTTCTCCGGGACGACCGGACGCGGCACCTACACCCTGAAGACGCCCGCCAAGGGCAACGGCAGCGCGCGGCCGGCCGCCCTGACGCTGTTCCCGAAGGGCGACTACGTCGTGCGCGCCGCGTCGCTCGGGTTCTTCGGCGCCGCGCGCACGCAGACCGTGATCGGCCAGTCGACGATGCTGCTGCGCGGCACGGGCGGCGCACTGCTGTGCCTCGCCGTCACGGGTACGCCCTCCGGCTCGACGTACGTGTTCCGCGGCGGCACCGGTGCGGCGGCGAAGCTCACCGGCGATGCCTCGAGCTCGCGCTTCCAGGTCCGCGCCAAGTCGCCGAAGCCGCCGAAGTCCGGCAAGCAGTCGTTCAAGGGCAAGAAGCAGAAGCAGGCCATCCGCAGCAACGCCACGATCGCGGCGGCCACCGCGAAGGCGACACCGCTGCCGGCTGACTGCAGCGCGCTGCGGCGCTATCTCCCCTAGCCGCTAGCGCTTGAAGCCGAGCCAGCCGTCCGGGCCCGGCTCGGCGACGGGCTGATTCCGCCGCCGGGCCAGCGTGTACGTGACCTTGTCGGCGAAGTACAGGAGCGGGATCATCGCGATCGTCAGGATCGCCGCCTGCAGCAGGTCCTCGTTGATCGTGCGCGAGGCGCCCGACAGCAGGAAGCGCGAGATCGCGAACCACATCAGGCCGAAGATCGGCGCGCGCACCAGGCACCGGCGCAGCGTCGGGTACGGCACGGGCTTGCGCCCGCGCGGAGCGCTCGAGCGCGACTTGGAGCCGCTCCTGCCCTTGCCCTTGGCCGGCGGATCCTCCGCGTGCGCCGCCTTCATCTCGCGCTGCGGGGACTCGGGGCGCTCCACGCCGTGGCGGCGGTACCGCTCCTCGCGCTCGCGCTGCTTCTTCTTCGCCATGCCCGCAGCATAGACAGGCGCTCCCGTCCGCTTCCGATCGGACGGTCGGTACACTCCGCGTCATGAGCACGACGGAGCAGCAGCGCATCAGCTGGGGCGAGCTGCGCGAGCGTGCGCAGCACCTCCGCCAGAGGTCCGTCAAGGCCGGCGAGCCCGGTCTGAGCCTGCGCGTCAGCGACCTGCTGGAGACGCTCCCGCTGCCGTACGACCCCGAGCCGCTGCCCGACGACGCGACGCCCGAGGAGATCCAGGAGGCCGAGCGCGAGCCGCTCGACTTCGCCGAGGACGTCCTCAAGCGGCACGGTGTGCGGACACGCCCGGCCCCCGGCGACGTCGGCGAGGGCGGCGTCGTGGTCCTGCGCCCCTCCAACCGCTACGCCGTCCAGGGCGCCGTCGCGATCGGCGTCCTCGCGCTGCTCGCGGGTGGAGCGATGAGCAAGATCGCCTTCATCGGCTTCCTGCCGTTCGTGGTCGTCGGCGTCTGGATCGCCTGGAAGCAGATGCACCTGCTCGACCGCTGGGTGCCGCGTGTCGTGCCGCGCGGTCGCATCCTCGGCGCGCTGCTGATGATCGCGCTCCTCGCGATCTCGGCGATCGTCGTCGTGCAGCCCGCCCGCTCCTGGGCGCGTCATCGTGGCGACGTGAAGAACGCCGTGGCGCTGTCGATCCAGGCCGAGGCCCAGCTCGCAGCCGGTGACATCGCCGGCGCCCGCGCGTCGGTGGACGGCGCGCTGCAGGCCGCGCCCGGCCTCGGCCAGGTGATCGCCACCTCGCAGAAGGTGATGGTCGCGCAGATCGCGGCGAACCAGAACGCGCAGTTCGCCGCACAGGCGGCCTACAACCGCGCCGAGGCCGACTTCAAGGCCGGCCGCCGCGAGCAGGCGATCGCCGCGATGACCGCGCTCGGCGGCTTCGCCGATGCCCCTGCCCGCGTCGCCGCCTTCAAGAGCCAGGCTGCGATGAACGAGCTGCACCGCGCCGAGAAGGCGCTCGCCGCCGGCGATGCCGCGGCCGCCTTCGAGGCTTACGGCAAGGCGGTCTCGATCGACCCGAGCGTGAAGGACGCGGCGCTGATCAAGCGCATCTCCACGGCGCTGCGCGCTGGCTCGTAGCCTGCTCGCGCCGACCGGGCTACGCTTCCGCCCCGCGTGGACCTCGACGTCATCTTCCTCGGCACCGCCGGCTCGGTGCCCTCCGCGACGCGGCAGACCGCGGCCACACTCGTGCGCCGTGGCGGTGAGCGCATCCTGATCGACTGCGGCGAGGGCACGCAGCGCCGGCTCATGCAGAGCGTCGCCGGCCTCTCCGACATCGACATCATCCTGATCACGCACGGCCACGCTGACCACATCCTCGGCCTGCCAGGACTGCTGCGCACGTTCGCGCTCCGCGAGCGCACGGCGCCGCTGGCGCTGTACGGCCCCGAAGGCATCAAGAAGGTCCTGCAGGACCTCGACTCCGTGATCGGCAAGCTGCCGTACCCCTTCGCCGTCGTCGAGGTCGAGCCGGGCGGCGAGATCACCAGCGGCGATTACCGCCTCGAGGCGATCGGCACGCGACACCGCGTCAAGAGCGTCGGCTGGGCGCTGATCGAGGACAATCGCCCCGGCCGCTTCGACGTGGATCGCGCCCGCGAGCTCGGCGTGCCGAACGGCCCCCTGTACGGTCAGCTGCAGCGCGGCGAGACGATCACGCTCGAGGACGGCACCGTGATCGACCCGGCCGGTCTCGTCGGCGAGACGCGCCTCGGTCGCACCCTCGTGTTCTCCGGCGACACCCGTCCGTGCGACGCGATCGTCGCACGCGCCATCGACTGCGATCTGCTCGTCCACGAGGCGACGTTCCTCGACGAGGACCTCGAGCGCGCCCGCGAGACGCAGCACTCGACCGCCCGCGAGGCCGCGGAGATCGCCGTCGAGGCCCGCGCGCGCATGCTCGCACTGACACACGTATCGATGCGCTCGTCGCCGAAGCAGATCAAGGTCGAGGCCGAGGCCATCCACGGCAACGTCGTGGTGCCACGCGATCTGGACCTGATCGAGATCCCGTTCCGCGAGCGCGGCGAGGCCGTGCTCGTCAAGAACGGCGGCCGGCCCGACGATCACTGAGTTACCAGAGGGGTCAGACCCCACTGTTAACTTGCGGACCCCCCAGGCGGACCGTCTTCGATGGCCGATCGAGTTACCAGAGGGGTCAGACCCCGCTGTTAACTTGCGGACCCGCCAAGCGGACCGTGTTCGATGGCCGCGCAAGTTAACAGAGGGGTCTGACCCCTCTGGTAACTCAGTGCTCTCCGAGCGGCCGGGCGCCTCTGATTAGATGGGGGCATGCGACGCCTCACCTGGACCCCGGACCTGATGGAGGCGGAGATGATCGCCGGCCTGCTCGACGGCGAGGGCATCGCCGTGGTGATCAAGCGGCCGATCGGCATGGACGTCCCCGGGTTCCTCGCGATGGGGCCACGCGAGCTGTTCGTCGACGACGCCAAGTACGATGCAGCAGCGGAGATCGTCGAAGCCCACTTCGGGCTGCGATAGGCCTCCGGGAAGTCGCGCGACCAGCGCGGCGTTCACCTGATGAGGCCCCCCGAGCCTCGACCATGGCTCACGACCCACTCGAACTCACCTCCGGCGCCGAAGTGCGCAAGGCCTTCTGGCCCACGCTGCGTCGCGGCGTCGGCCTGATGCGCGACCACCGCCTGGTGCTCGTCATCTCGATCGTGCTGGCGATCGCGGGCCAGATCTTCACGATCGCCATTCCGTGGGCGACCGGCCGCGTCGTCGACGAGGCGATGAAGCCGAAGGACACGGACCAGCTGAAGTACCTGATCGGCCTGATCCTCGCCCTGGCGATCGGGCGCTTCGTCATCATGTACCTGCGCCGGATCATCTCCGGCACGATGGCCGTGAACATCGAGCGCGACCTGCGCAATCTGGTGTACCACCACCTGCTGTCGCTGTCGTTCCCGTTCTTCGACCGCAACCAGACCGGCCAGATCATGAGCCGCGCGACCGTCGATCTGACGACGCTGCGCCTCTATCTCGGCTACGGCATCCTCTTCTTCACGCAGCACTCCGTCAGCATCATCGCCGTGATGGCGGTGCTGTTCTGGATGAACCCGCTCGTGGCGCTGATGGTGCTGGTGATCGTGCCGCCGCTCGCGCTGCTCGCGATCCTCTACTCGCGCCGCTCGCAGCCGATCGTGACGGAGGCGCAGCAGGCGCTGGCCCAGGTCACGACGCAGGCCGAGGAGAGCGTCGTCGGCGTGCGCGTGATCAAGGCCTTCGGCCAGGAGGAGCAGGAGGTCGATCGCTTCCGCGATCGCGCGAACGACGTCTTCGCGTACAACGTCGAGGCGACGAGGCTGCGCGCGCAGTACGTGCCGATCATGGACTTCCTGCCGACGATCTCGCTGGCGCTCCTGATCGCGGTCGGCGGCTACGCGGTGATCACGGACCGCATGAGCCTCGGCGACTTCGTCACCTACAGCCTGCTCGTCGCGCTGATCGTCATGCCCCTGCGCATGCTGGGCGGCTGGATCGGCGACACGCAGCGCTTCGTCGCCTCGAGTCAGCGCATCTTCCAGATCCTCGACATGCAGCCCGACATCGAGGACGCCCCCGAGGCGCTGCCCCTGCCGGACGGCGGCGGCTCGATCCGCTTCGAGGGCGTCACCTTCGGCTACCGCCCCGAGCACCCGATCGTGCGCGACATCGACCTCGACATCGCCCCCGGCACGACGGTCGCGATCATCGGGCGCACCGGCTCCGGCAAGACCACGCTGACGCAGCTCGTCCCCCGCTTCTACGACGTCACCACCGGCCGCGTGCTGGTCGAGGGCGTCGACGTGCGTGCGCTCCGCCTCGACGAATTGCGCGGGGCGATCGGCACGGTCGCCGAGGACACGTACCTGTTCAGCGCCTCGATCCGCGACAACATCGCCTTCGGCCGGCCCGAGGCCTCGGAGGCCGAGGTGCGCCTCGCCGCCGAGCGGGCGCAGGCCGCGGCGTTCATCGAGGAGCTGCCCGACGGCTACGACACGCTCGTCGGCGAGCGCGGCCTGACGCTCTCCGGCGGCCAGCGCCAGCGCATCGCGATCGCCCGCGCGCTGCTGCTCGACCCGCGCATCCTGATCCTCGACGACGCCACCGCGTCCGTCGACGCCTCCACGGAGAGCCGCATCCGCGATGCCCTCGAGGAGGTCATGCAGGGCCGCACCACGCTGATCATCGCCCACCGGCTCTCGACGATCGCCCTCGCCGACCGCATCGTCGTGCTCGACGACGGCCGCATCGTCGCCGACGGCACGCACGACGAGCTGATCGGCACGAACGACGTGTACCGCGAGATCCACGACCACGGACTCGTCGATCGCCGCTTCGTCAACGCCGACGGCGATCACGTGATCATCCCGGTCGGGCACGAGGAGGACGCGTCGTGAGCCGCGGCTGGGGACCGGCGGGCGGCGAGGTCGTCTCGGGCCGGGGCAAGCGCAAGCAGGGGCTCCTGCGGATCCGTCGGCTCGGGCAGTACGTCGCGCCCTACCGTCTGCGGCTGCTCGGCGCCATCGTCGCGATGTTCGGCGTGCTCGGCTGCACGCTGGCCCTCCCGCTGCTGATGAAGTCGGCGATCGACTCGGCGATCATCCCGCGCGACACGCAGCTGCTGATGCTCATCGCCGGCGTCGTGATCGGCGTCGGCATCGTCGGGATCGCGCTGTCGCGCGTCGAGACCTACCTGACGGGCTGGGTCGGCGAACGCGTGCTCAACGACCTCCGCGTCGATCTCTTCCAGCACATGCAGAGCCTGTCGATGGGGTACTTCGAGAAGCAGCGCACCGGCGTGCTGATCTCGCGGCTCACCAACGACGTCGAGGCGCTGCAGCAGCTCGTCACCGACGGCCTCACCTCGACCGTGCGCAACGTGCTGACGCTCGTGGTGGCCGGCGGGATCCTGCTGTTCCTCGACTTCCGCCTCGCGCTCGCCACGATCATCGTGTTCCCGCTGATGGCCGTGCTGACGTTCGTCTTCCGCGGGCAGTCGGCCAAGGCCTACGGGCAGATGCGCTCGCGCCTCGCGCTCGTGACGGCCTCGCTGCAGGAGGATCTCAACGGCATCCGCGTGATCCAGGCCTATCGGCGCGAGGCCAAGAGCCGCGCGCAGATCGCGGAGCTGAACGAGTCGTACCGTGACGCCAACCGCACGACGGTCACGTCGAGCGGCTGGTACTTCCCCACCGTCGAGTTCCTCGCCGCGGTCGCGACGTGCATCGTGTTCGGCTACGGCGGCTACCTGTACGTCGACGGCACCATCGAGATCGGCGTGCTCGTGGCGTTCATCGGCTACCTCGCCTCGTTCTTCGATCCCGTGCAGCAGCTGAGCCAGGTCTACAACACGTTCCTGGCCGGCACGGCGGCGCTCGACAAGATCTTCGATGTGATGGACGACGAGCCCACGCTGGTCGACGAGCCCGGCGCCACCCCACTGCCGGCGCTGGCCGGTGCCGTTCGCTTCGAGCACGTGCGCTTCGGCTACAACCCCGAGCGCCCGGTCGTCGATGGCCTCGAGCTCGACGTCGAGGCCGGCCAGACGGTGGCGCTCGTCGGCCATACCGGCGCCGGCAAGTCGACGATCATCAAGCTGCTCGCGCGCTTCTACGACCCGCAGTCGGGCCGCATCACGATCGACGGCCATGATCTGCGCACGGTGACGATCGCCTCCCTGCGCGACCAGATCGCGATCGTGCCGCAGGAGGGCTTCCTCTTCAACGGGACGATCCACGAGAACATCGCGTTCGGCCGCCCCGGCGCCACGCGTGCCGAGGTGGAGACCGCCGCCCGCGAGGTCGGCGCAGACCGCTTCATCGAGCAGCTGCCCGACGGCTACGACGAGCGGGTGGCCGAGCGCGGCGGGCGCCTGTCGATCGGGCAGCGCCAGTTGATCGCCTTCGCCCGTGCCCTGCTCGTCGATCCGCGCCTCCTGATCCTCGACGAGGCCACCTCCAGCGTCGACATCCAGACCGAGGCGCACATCGAGGAGGCGCTGACGCGACTGCTCGCCGATCGCACCGCATTCGTCGTGGCGCACCGCCTCTCCACCATCCGCAACGCCGACCTGATCGTGGTGCTCGAGCACGGGAAGGTCGTCGAGGTCGGCTCGCACGACGAGCTGCTCGAGCGCGGCGGACGGTACCGCGGCCTCTACGGCGACTGGGCCGAAGCCACGGCACGATGAGCCGTCCGCATCTGCCGACCACGGTGGCGCGGGTCGGCCTGACTGCGCTGGTGATCGCGATCGCGGTGCTGGGCCACTGGCTGATCCCCTCCGCGATCGGCCTGATCCCCAAGCTGGTGGCGATCGCCCTGCTGGTGCTCGCCGCGCTGTGGCTGCTGCGGCGGTGGGAGCGTCGCCGACGGGTGCGGCGCTAGACCAGGATCACATCGAGGCCGTCGAAGGCGAAGACGCAGCCAGTCAGCTTGGGGTCCGCTGCCAGGCTGCGCTGCTCCCGAGCGACGAACACCGATGTATCGAAGACCGCTCTCACCGACAGGCGCTCGGACCCGCCTGCACCCGGTCGACGTCTCGCAGCAGATCGGCATCGGCCAGCGGGATACGCGCGAGGATCTCGGAGAGCGGAAGCTCGTGACCCGGCCACGTGATCGGATTGGGCGGGAGCGTGCTGCGACGTTCCGGTTGTCCTTCAGGAATCGGCTTGTGGTCGCTCATGCCGTCAACGTAGCACCGGCCTGTGTCACCCGACTCGCGCAGAATCGCGCGGGTCTCACAGCCTCTGCGGCCGGCGACGATCCGACATCAGCAGGATCAGCACGCC
>CAZPQP010000089.1:0-8400 GCA_964588635.1 uncultured Bifidobacterium sp. | reverse complement strand
CGCGCAGCGGCAGGATCGCCTGGAACTCGCGGTCGCGGGCGTCGACGGCGGTGCCACCGGCGCTGTTGCCCTCGACGAGGTAGAGCTCGGAGATCGTGGGGTCGGTCGAGACGCAGTCGGTGAGCTTGCCGGGCAGGCCGCCGCTGCCGAACGCCGTCTTGCGCGCGGCCTCGCGGGCCTTGCGGGCGGCGGCGCGGGCGCGCGCGGCGGAGACCGTCTTCTGCGCGATCGCCTTGGCCTCGGCCGGATGCTCCTCGAAGTACTGGGCCAGCGCCTGGTTGGTGGCGCTGTCGACGATGCCGCGCACGTGCGTGTTGCCGAGCTTCGTCTTGGTCTGCCCCTCGAACTGCGGCTCGGGGAGGCGCACCGAGATGACGCCGGCGAGACCCTCGGCGACGTCCTCGCCGCTGAGGTTCTCGTCCTTCTCCTTGAGCAGGTTGTTGGCCCGCGCGTAGGAGTTGACGACACGCGTGACCGCGGTGCGGAAGCCGACCATGTGGCTGCCGCCCTCGTGTGTGTTGATCGCGTTGGCGAACGAGAAGATCGACGGCTGGTACGTCATGTTCCACTGGAGCGCGACGTCGACCTCGACGCCGGCCTCCTCGTCACGGGCGCTGACCACGACGACGCCGGGGTGCACGACCTCCTTGCCGTGGTTCATGAACGCGACGTACTCGCTGATGCCACCCTCGTACTTCCAGGTCTCGTCGGAGCCATCGCCGCGCTCGTCGATCAGGCGCAGCGACAGCACCGGCGTGAGGAACGCCATCTCGCGCATGCGGCTCGCCAGCACGTCGCGGTCGTAGCGGATGTCCTCGAAGATCTCGCCGTCGGGCAGGAAGGTGACCGCGGTGCCGGTCGGGCCGTCCCAGTCCGCGATCGCGGTGAGCGCGTTCTGCGGATCGCCCTTGGCGTAGTCCTGGGCGTAGACGTGGCCGTCGCGGCGCACCTCGATGTGGAGGCGCTCGGACAGCGCGTTGACGACGGAGACGCCGACGCCATGGAGGCCGCCGGAGACCTTGTAGCCGCCGCCGCCGAACTTGCCGCCGGCGTGGAGCTTGGTGAGCACGACCTCGACGGCGGACATGCCCTGGTCGGCCATGATCGTGACGGGGATGCCACGGCCGTTGTCGGCGCAGGTCACCGACCCGTCGGTGTGCAGGGTGATCGTGACCTCGGTGCAGAACCCGGCGAGCGCCTCGTCGACGGCGTTGTCGAGGACCTCCCAGACGAGGTGATGGAGGCCGCGTGTGCCGGTCGAGCCGATGTACATGCCGGGACGCCGTCGAACCGCTTCGAGACCCTCGAGAACGGTGATGTTGTCGGCGCCGTAGGACTCGCTCAAAGGGCTCTTTCGGTCGGCTTCACCGGGTGGTGAACGCAGTCCCAACACTACCAGAGCAATCCCCCGGAATTGCTGATTCCTACGGGGTTTTCGGGCGTGAGAGCGAGGTCGCGATGGCGCGGTTGAGCGCGGCCTTCAGGCGGGGGTCCGCGGTGCTCTCCGTGAGCTCGTCGGCGCGGGCCTGCGCGGCCGGCTGGATCACGATCGGCGGGTGCTCCACGACCGCCGGCGCGACGCTGATCGGACCGATCTCGACCTTCAGCGCAGGGGGGCCAGCGCCCGCCAGGCGCTCGTCGAGCTTGCGCAGGATCGTGCGCTCCTCGAGCGTCAGCGCGTGCACCCAGGAGGCGTCGGCGGCGTGGACGATCAGCGTGCCGTCGCGACTGATCCGGGCGGGCTGGGCGACGCGCGCGAGGCCCTCCCCCACCACCTCGGGCCACACGTCGGCGATGCGGCGCACCGGACCGAGGTCGCCGGGCATCGAGCCGGCGATGTCGCTGCCGATCGACGCGGGCATGCGCAGCGCGCTCTGCGGGTCGCGGCGACGGCCGGTGCTCACACCAGCACCTCGAGCGTGTGCACGAGGTCGGCGAGGTCGTCCACGCCGTCGGCGCCCGTGGCGGTCAGGAGCACCTGTCCGTGCTGGCGTCCGAGCTCGACCAGCCGCGTGCGGCGGTCGCGATCGAGCTCGGACAGCACGTCGTCGAGCAGCAGCAGCGGCGGCTCGCCACGGGTCTCGCTGATCAGCGCCGCCTGCGCGAGCAGGAAGGCCAGCACGAGCGTGCGCTGCTCGCCCTGGGAGGCGCTGCGGCGCGCATCGCGGCCGCCGAGCTCCACGACAAGGTCGTCGAGGTGCGGGCCGACGCCGGTCGTCTGACGGTCGATGTCGCTGCGGCGTCGCTCGTGCAGCGCGGCCAGCAGCGCCGCACCGTCGCCAGGCAGCGACGGCTCGTAGCGCAGGCCGCCCACGTGGGGCGACCCCAGCAGCTCGACGCGCTCCTCGAAGAAGGGCGCCAGGCGCTCGATCAGCCGCTCGCGGGCCTCGGTGATCAGCGCACCGTGGTCGGCCAGCTGCCGGTCCCAGGGATCGAGCTCGTCGTCCGTGCCCTCGCGGCGGCGCACCCGGCGCAGCACCGCGTTGCGCTGCTCCATCGTCTGCCGATACGCGCGCTCGTGCTCCTCGAAGCGCGGCCAGGCGCCCTCGATCGCACGGTCCATCGCGACACGACGCACGCTCGGGCCGCGCTTGACGAGATCGAGCACATCCGGGATGAACACGACGGAGGCCCAGCGCTCGCGCAGCGTGCGGCCGTCCACTTGGACGCCATCAAGCTCCAGCGTGCGTGCGCCCTTCGTCAACCGCACCCGCGTCGTCGTCGCTGCCCCGCCGGCCTCGCCCTCCACGCGCACCCCGAGCTCATCGGCGCCGTCGCGGATCATGCGGCTGTCGGCCGTCGGCCGCAGGCCCGTGCCGCTCGTCCCGAGGTGCACGGCCTCGAGCAGCGACGTCTTGCCCGAGCCGTTCGGGCCGACGATGGCGGTGACCCCGGCGACCGGCCGCAGCTCGCCCGCGGCGTGGCAGCGGAGATCGGCGACCCGGAGCAGGTCGACGCGCATCGGCTCAGATGCGGATCGGCATGATCACGTACCAGAACGCGCCGTCCACGCTCTCGAGCAGCGCAGGCCGCAGCGAGGAGATCAGGCTCAGCTTCACCTCGTCGCCCGGGACGCTCTCGATGCCGTCGCGGAGGAACTCGTGGTTGAAGCCGATCTCGATCGTCTCGGTGCCCGTGGCGGCGACCGGGATCGACTCGGCGCCCTCGGCGACGTCTGCGGTGCGGGCCTGCAGGCTCAGCTGCCCCGGCGCGAGCTCGACGCGCACGGGGGTGTTCTGGCGGACGACGATGCCGACACGGCGGACGACCTCGAGGAGCTCGTCCTTGGCGATCGTCGCGGACTGCTCGACGCCGTCGGGCTTGAGCGCCGTGAAGTTCGGGAACTGGCCCTCGATGCGGCGCACGCTCAGCCAGATGCCGTCGATGCCGAAGGTGACCAGGCCCTCGCCGATCGCGACGCTCAGCGCGCCATCGGAGCCGGCGATGCGCACGACCTCCTCGAGCGCCTTGATCGGGATGATCGCCTCGAGCGCCTCCGGCGGCGCCTTCGTCAGCGGCGCTTCGGCGACGGCCAGGCGATAGGAGTCGGTCGCGGCCATCGTGATGCGATCCGACTCGAAGCGCACGAGCGCGCCGGTCAGGACGGGGCGGCTCTCGTCGCGCGATGCGGCGCGCTTGACGCGGCCGACGACGTCGGCGAAGACCGCGCTGTCGGTCTCGAAGACCTGCTCATGGTCGATCTCGGGCAGCTGCGGGAACTCATCGACCGGCAACCCGTAGAGCGTGTACGACGACGAACCGGCGGAGACCAGGACGCGGCCATCGTCCTCCGCCGACAGCTCGACGGTCTCGCCGGCCAGAGCGCGGATCAGCTCCGGCGCGATCTTCGCGGGCAGGAGCACCGAGCCACCCTGCTCGACATCGGCATCGAGCGGCACGCGCAGCGTCATCTCGAGGTCGGTGGCGGCCAGCTCGACCGGGACCTCGGAGCTCTCGGCGGAAAGGCGCACGTGCGCAGCGCTCTGGAGGTTGGCGCGCGTCGAGGCGGCACGCGCAGCCTGCGCGAGACGATCGGCGAGGTGCTCTCGATTGCAGCGGATCTTCATGCAGCGGCTATCCCGATGATGGATGTTGTTGAAAGAGAAGTTCTTGGATAGTCATCACCATAGGGGCTGGGGATGACGGGGAGAAGTCGGACGACGCCGCTCACAGCCTGCGATTCGCGGCGATCGAGGCTGGGGACGGCACGGGGGCGCCGCGACGAGTGCCCCCCAGCGGCAGGGGAAGTCCCCGCTGCGATCTGCGCAACGGGGGAGAACGGCGTGCGGTTCCCCCGCACGGTGCCCTGCTCGCCCCCAGGGTTGTCCCCACCGCGCGGGCTCATCCGAGCCGCCGGATCGTGGAGGTGAGCTCCTGGATCATGTTGTAAAGCGAACGATCTTCCTTCATACGCTTGGCGATCTTGTCGTGCCCCCAGTGCACGGTCTTGTGATCGCGGCCGCCGAAGAGCTGCCCGATGCGCGGCAGCGACATGTCGGTCAGCTCGCGGCTGAGGTACATCGCGACCTGGCGCGGGAACACGACGGTCTGGGTGCGGCGCTCGGAGCAGAGGTCCTCGATCGTCAGCGAGAAGTACTCGGCGACGACCCGCTGGACGCTCTCGACCGTGACCGGGCGCGAGTCCTCCGGGTACTGCGAGCTGAGCACGTCGCGGACCAGCTCGACGGTCAGCGGCTCGCCGTTGAGCGTGGCGAACGCGATGCTGCGGGTGAGCGCCCCCTCGAGCTCGCGGATGTTCGTCTGCACGCGCATCGCGATCGCGGCGAGCACCTCGGGGTCGTCGATCTGGATCTGATCGCGGGCGGCCTTCTTGCGGAGGATGGCGATGCGCGTCTCGAGGTCGGGCGGCTGGACATCGGTCATCAGCCCCCACTCGAACCGGGAGCGCAGGCGATCCTCGAGCCGGGTGATCTCGCGCGGCGGTCGGTCGGACGCGAGCACGATCTGCCCGCCGGCCTCGTGCAGCGTGTTGAAGGTGTGGAAGAACTCCTCCTGGATCCCCTCGCGGCCGGACAGGAACTGGATGTCGTCCACCAGCAGCACGTCATAGGTGCGATAGCGGTTCTTGAACGGCTCGATCTTCTTCTCGCGCAGCGCTTCGATGAACTCGTTGGTGAAGGCCTCGCAGGTGACGTAGCAGGCGGTCAGCTCCGTCGAGGTGGTGACGTAGTGGGCGATCGACTGCAGGAGGTGCGTCTTGCCGAGACCGGTCGCGCCGTGGATGAACAGCGGGTTGTAGGCCTGGCTCGGCGATTCGGCAACGGCCAGCGCCGCGGCGTGGGCGAAGCGGTTCGAGGGGCCGATCACGAACGTGTCGAAGGTCGCGTTGCGGTTGAGGCTGAGGCTTCGCGGCTCGGGCGCGACGGCCAGCGGCGCAACGGGGGGCGCCACGGCGGCCGGCTCGTCTCGATCGGCCTGTGCGGCGGAAGGCGGCGCGGCCGGCAGCTCCGCCCCGGTCTGTGCGGCGCCGTCGGCTCCCACGGTCAGGGCCACCGTCAGCGGTCCCCCGTGCGCCGTCGTCGCCGCCGACGTGACGAGGTCCATGAAGTGCCCGCTGATCCACGAGCGCACGAACTCATTGGGGACCTCCACCTCGAGCTCCTCGGCGGTGAGCGCCTTGCCGCTGGCGCGACCGAACCACGCGCTGTAGGTCGGCGCGGCCAGCGTCTGCTGGAGCTCATCCGCGATCGCGCTCCAGAGCGCGGCGGCAGGGGTGCGGTCGGTGAAAGCGGTCATACTCGAAGGCGCGACGGTAGCAGGCGACGGGGTGCGGGGTGAAGCGGACAACCGGCCTCGATTTCCGCTGTTTGCGGGAAAAACAGACCGCTCCCAGCGTTATCCCCAGAGTCATCCCCAGCAGGGGACAAGCATCCCCCGCCGTGCCGACGGTTCCCGTTTGCCGCCTTCCGCGTGTGCCCGGTATGCTTCGCGTTCCCCGGAGACCGGATTCAGCATGAAGCGCACCTACCAGCCCAACGTCCGCAAGCGAGCCAAGACCCACGGCTTCCGCAAGCGCATGTCGAATCGCGCCGGCCAGGCGGTCGTCCGCCGCCGCCGCGCCCGCGGGCGCAAGCGCCTCTCGGCCTAGGCCCGGATGGCGACCGGCGCGCAGGGACGCGGCCGCCTGACGCGGTCGGCCGAGTTCGACGCCGTCTATCGCCGCGGCCGCTCGTCCGCCAGTCGCCACCTCGTCGCGTACGCCTTCCCCTCCGAGCTCGCCGAGGTGCGCCTGGGTGTCGCCGTCTCGCGGAAGGTCGGCAACGCCGTGGTGCGCAATCGCCTGAAGCGCCAGCTGCGCGAGGCCTTCGACGCGATCGAGCCGCAGCCGACGCAGCTCGATGTCGTGCTCGTGGCGCGCCCGGGTCTCGACGAGGCCGTGGAGGCGCAGGGCTTCGCGTGGCTGCAGGGCGAGATCGGCGAGCTCGTCGCGAAGGCCGCCGCCGCGTGATCGGGAACCTCGCCCACGGGCTCTACGCGCACGTCCTGCGCCCGCTGTGGCCCGGTGGCGCGCCGGCCACGCGCAACTGCCGCTTCGAGCCCACCTGCTCCCGCTACGCGATCGACGCCGTCCGGTATCGCGGCCCGTTCGTGGGGCCGGTTCTGGCCGTATGGCGCCTGCTCCGGTGCAACCCATGGAATGATGGCGGCTACGACCCGGTGCGCCGGACCCGCGACTGACCATGGACTCCCTCTACTCCCTGCTCTCGCCGCTCGTGCGGCCGCTGACCTGGCTGCTCGAGACGCTGCACTTCTCCGTGGGCCTCAGCTGGGGCTGGTCCATCGTCGCCCTGACCGTGATCGTCCGCGTCGCGATGATCCCGCTGACCGTCAAGCAGCAGCAGTCCTTCCGCGCCATGCAGGCG
The DNA here is from genome assembly GCA_964588635.1 of uncultured Bifidobacterium sp. GTDB lineage: Bacteria > Actinomycetota > Thermoleophilia > Gaiellales > F1-60-MAGs149 > F1-60-MAGs149. Next base: position 1,516 of record CAZPQP010000089.1, on the reverse strand, counting down.
CTCCAGCCGGAGATCAAGAAGCTGCAGGCGAAGTACAAGAACGACCGCCAGAAGCTCAACGAGGAGATGATGGCGTTCTACAAGGAGAACAAGGTCAACCCGTTCGGGTCGTGCCTGCCGCTCCTCGTCCAGCTGCCGATCTTCTTCGCCCTCTACGTGGTGCTGAAGGACATCGGCCAGGAGGTGCAGACCGGTGAGGACCTCTCGATGCTGTGGGGCTGGATCCCCGATATCTCCGCGTCGCTTAACTCACTGCCGGCGACCACGCTCTATCCGCTGATGTTCGTGTACGTGATCTCGCAGATGGGCTCGACCCTGCTGATGCCGACCTCGGTCGACCCGAAGCAGAAGTACATCTTCCTGTTCCTGCCGATCGTCTTCGCCTACTTCATCGTCTATCCGCCGATCGGCGCCTCCAGCTTCCCCGTCGGCCTGCTCGTCTACTGGATCACGACGAACCTCTGGACGGTCGGCCAGGCCTTCGTGATCCGCCAGTGGTTCCCGCCGCCGCTGCCGCCCTCCGCCAAGGTGCAACCGGCGGCGGCCAAGAGCAGCGGCGGACTCGCGGGGCTGCTCGGGCGCAGCACGCCGAGCAACCAGATGCCGAAGGCCAAGAAGGCGAAGGAGCCGAAGGCCGCCAAGACGGAGGCCGCCGAGACGGGCGCGACCGCAGCCGTGGAGGCCGCGGCAGGTGATGTCGCATCGGCGCAGCAGGCGCCGAAGAACAAGGCCCAGCGCCAAAAGCGACCCGCCAAGCCGCCGCGGGAGAAGCCGAAGGACGCCTGATGGCGACCGACGAGACATCGGTCGAGGGCGCGGGTGAGACCGTCGGCGAGGCGCGCTGGGCGGCGACGCGCGAGCTCGAGCGCCGCTTCCCCGGCCTCGACAAGGAGGCGATCGACTTCCAGACGCTGTCGGAGGGCGAGCGCGGCCTGATGGGCGTGGGCCGTGAGCCCGCGCGCGTGCTGGCCCGCCTGTTGACGCTCCCGTCGCCCGACGCCGCCGCGGCGGCGCGCGCCAGTCGTCCCGCCGAGGCGCGGGACGAGCGCCGACCGCGCCCCGCCGCCAAGCAGCGCAGTGCGTCCCCCACGCTGCCTACGGCCAGCGGCCCGACGGCGGACCGCGTCACCGAGCTCCTGCAGTCGATCTGCGGTGGCATCGGCCTGACCACGACCGTGCATGTCGGCCAGGGCGACGGCGGGCTCGTCGCGACCGTCGAGGGCGACGATCTCGGCCTGCTGATCGGCAAGCACGGCCACACGATCGACGCCGTGCAGTACCTGGTCAACGCCATCGTGCTGCGGGGCGAGGAGAACGCGACGCCGATCGTCGTGGACGCCCAGGACTATCGGCGCCGCCGTGAGGCCGTGCTGCGCGATACCGCCGAGCGTGCCACGCAGGAGGCGATCTCCACGGGCCGTCCGGTCTCGCTCGAGCCGATGTCGAGCGCGGAGCGCAAGATCGTGCACCTCGTCCTGCAGGACCATCCGCAGGTCGTGACCGAGTCCGGCGGGCG
>CAZPQP010000088.1:5486-8410 GCA_964588635.1 uncultured Bifidobacterium sp. | reverse complement strand
CTCAAGCACAACTACATCGGCACCGAGCACATCCTGCTCGGCCTGCTCCGCGAGGAGGAGGGTCTGGCCGCGCGCGTGCTCGACTCGCTCGATATCACCGTGGAGGACGTGCGCGCCAACGTCGCGCGCATCGTCGGCCAGGGCGAGGAGGTGACGACGGGTCAGATCCCGTTCACCCCGCGCGCCAAGAAGGTCCTCGAGCTGGCGCTGCGCGAGGCGCTCTCGCTCGGCCACAACTACATCGGCACCGAGCACATCCTGCTCGGCCTCGTCCGCGAGAACGAGGGCGTCGCCGCCCGCATCCTGCTCGACTTCGACGCCGACGCCGAGAAGATCCGCAACGAGATCATCCGCATGCTGTCCGGCCCGGGCCGTCGCTCCCAGTCGGGTGGCGCAGCCGCGCCCGCCGGCGCGGGCTCGCCGGAGGCGAAGAAGTCGTCGAAGCTGCTCGACCAGTTCGGGCGCAACCTGACGAAGCTGGCCACCGAGGGCAAGCTCGATCCCGTTGTCGGCCGTCACACCGAGGTCGAGCGCATGATGCAGATCCTCGTGCGCCGCATGAAGAACAACCCCGTGCTGATCGGCGAGCCGGGCGTCGGCAAGACCGCGGTCGTCGAGGGCCTGGCGCAGCGCATCTCGAGCGGCCAGGTGCCGGACCTCCTCAAGAACAAGCAGATCTACACCCTCGACCTCGCGGCCCTCGTGGCCGGTTCGAAGTACCGCGGCGAGTTCGAGGAGCGCCTCAAGAAGGTGATGAAGGAGATCGCCCAGCGCGGCGACATCATCCTGTTCATCGACGAGCTCCACAACCTCGTCGGCGCCGGTGCCGCCGAGGGCGCCATCGACGCGGCCAGCATCCTCAAGCCCGCCCTCGCGCGCGGCGAGCTGCAGACGGTCGGCGCGACGACGCTCGACGAGTACCGCAAGTACCTCGAGCGCGACTCCGCCCTCGAGCGCCGCTTCCAGCAGGTCCGCGTCGAGGAGCCGAGCGTGGAGGACACCGTGCAGATCCTGCGCGGCCTGCGCGACCGCTACGAGGCGCACCACCGCATCCGCATCACGGACGAGGCCATGGAGGCCGCCGCCGAGCTGTCGAGCCGCTACATCCAGGATCGCCATCTGCCGGACAAGGCGATCGACCTGATCGACGAGGCCGCCAGCCGCCTGCGCATCAAGACGATGGCCGCTCCGCCCGCCCAGCGCGAGCTGGAGGAGGAGATCGAGCGCGTCCGCAAGGAGAAGGAGGCCGCGATCGAGGGCCAGGACTTCGAGGCAGCCGCCAATCTCCGCGACGAGGAGCGCAAGCTCGCCAACGAGAAGCGCGAGGCCGAGGAGAGCTGGTCCCAGGGCGAGGGCGCCACGGAGCAGCCGTCGATCGGCGAGGAGGAGATCGCCGACATCGTCTCGATGTGGACCGGCATCCCCGTCTTCAAGCTGACCGAGGCCGAGTCGCAGAAGCTCATCCGCATGGAGGAGGAGCTGCACAAGCGCGTGATCGGCCAGGACGTGGCGATCGCCGCCGTGTCGCGTGCCATCCGCCGCGCCCGTGCCGGCATCAAGGATCCCAAGCGCCCGTCGGGCTCGTTCATCTTCCTCGGGCCCTCGGGCGTCGGCAAGACGGAGCTCGCCCGCACGCTCGCCGAGTTCCTCTTCGGCGACGAGGGCGCGATGATCCAGGTCGACATGTCGGAGTACATGGAGAAGCACTCCGTGTCCCGTCTCGTCGGCTCGCCTCCCGGCTACATCGGGTACGACGAGGGCGGCCAGCTGACGGAGGCCGTGCGCCGCAAGCCGTACTCGGTGATCCTCCTCGACGAGATCGAGAAGGCCCATCCGGACGTCTTCAACATCCTCCTGCAGGTGCTGGAGGAGGGCAAGCTGACCGACTCCCAGGGGCGCAAGGTCGACTTCCGCAACACCATCGTGATCATGACGTCGAACATCGGCGCGGCGACGATCGCCAAGAACCAGAACTTCGGGTTCTCGCAGGCCGAGGACGAGAGCGGCCAGTCGTACGACGACATGAAGGGCAAGATCATGGGCGAGCTCAAGCGGGTCTTCCGCCCCGAGCTGCTCAACCGCATCGACGAGGTGATCGTCTTCCACAAGCTCTCGCGGGAGCAGATCCTGCACATTGTGGACTTCATGCTCAACCGCCTGCGCGAGCAGCTGGAGCAGCACGAGGTCACGATCGAGCTCACGGAGAGCGCGAAGGAGCTGCTCGTCCAGGAGGGCTACGACCCGGCGATGGGCGCCCGGCCGCTGCGCCGCGCGATCCAGCGCATCCTCGAGGACCCGCTCGCCGACTTCGTGCTCGCGCAGCAGATGCAGCCGGGCTCGACGATCCTGGTCAACCGCAAGGAGGGCACCGACGAGGTGACGATGGACATCGTCCCGCCGACGCCCGACGCGCCGCCCGCGGATCTCGCCGAAGTCGGGGAGTAGCTCCCCGAGGCACCGAACGCACGTCACTGAGCCCCGGGCGACCGGGGCTCAGTCGTTTCCGTGGTCGCTCAGCGGCAGGCGCGACAGGCGCCGCGCAGCGCGACGTCGTGGGCATCCACGCGGAAGTCGACGCGATCGGCGACGCGGTGGATCGCCTCCTCGAGCGCGTCGTCCTGGAACGCCTCGACCGCCCCGCAGGTGGTGCAGACGAGGTGGTGGTGATGGGCGCCATCGGGGTGGGTGGGCTCGAAGCGCGCCACGCCGTCGCCGGTGTCGATGCGCGTCACCAGGCCCATGCCGTGGAGCAGCTCGAGCGTGCGGTAGACGCTGGCGATGCCGATCATCGAGCCGCCGTCGCGCAGGCGGGTGTGGATCTCCTGGGCGCTCGCGCAGCACTCCTGCCCGGCGAGTGCGGCGACCACGGTGTCGCGCGCGCTGCTGCGCCGCGTGCCCTTGCGGGCCAGCGCGGTGGCGGCGTG
>CAZPQP010000088.1:0-5386 GCA_964588635.1 uncultured Bifidobacterium sp. | reverse complement strand
GTGCCGCTGCCGTACCTGCTGGTGATCGCCGCCTTCCTGGCCATGTTCGTCCTCGAGGAGCTGATCGGTCCGCATCCGGCCGATGCCGACGAGGGCAGCGAGCACCGCCATCCCCACGTCGGCCTGATCGGCGCCGGTGCGCTCGTCCTGCACTCGTTCCTCGACGGCCTCGCCATCGGCATCGGCTTCACCGTCTCCGACGCCATCGGCGTGGCGATCCTGATCGCCGTGCTGGCGCACGACTTCGCCGACGGCATGACCACCGCCGCGATCATGCGCCGCCACGGGAACACGCCTGCCCGCACCTGGACGCTGGTGACCGCAGGAGCGATCGCTCCCGTCATCGGTGCCTTCGTCGGCGGCTGGCTGCACCTGTCGGAGGCCTGGGTGATCGGCTACGCCGGGTTCTTCGCCGGCACCCTGATCTACTTCGCGACGCGCGACATGATCCCCGGCGCCCGGCAGGGCGGCACCGCCCGCGTCACCTTCGCGACGGTCACGGGCGGTGCCCTCCTGATGTGGCTGCTCGCCGCGGCCGGCATCTGATCCGACGCCGGCCGCGTGGCTCACGGGTGCTGGGGCCAGTAGCCGTTCAGGCAGATGGCGTAGTTCATGGCGACCGTCTGCGTGGCGCTGACCAGGGGCGGCGTGGGGGTGGTTTCGCCGCTGGCTGCCGACGGCTGGCCGCCGGGGAAGGCGACCTGCGCAGTCACTCCCGTCTTGCCACCGGTCTGAACCGTCCCGTTCTGGCCCACGCCGGCGCCGACGGGCACGGCGTTGGCGAGGTTCGGCAGATTGAACGTCATGGGGCTGAAACTGGGGCTGAACTGATTGCCGATCAGCGCGTAGAGGGCCTGGTACTGCTGCATCTGCACGGTCTGGCCCTGGCACAGCGCGTAGTTGATGGGCGCGTAGGTGCCCGCGAACGCGCTGACCGCCGCGATGAAGTCGTCTTCGCCCATGATCAGGCTCCCTTCTTGGGGACGCGTCGATCGACGGTCACCTGGTACGTGTTCTCGCCGACGCGGATGATCGTCAGCGGGAACGTGCGCCCGTTGATCGTCGTCGGATAGGTCCCGGTGTCGAGCGGTACGCCCTTGACGCGCGTGAGGAGGGATGTGAAGCCCGCACCCCACTCGACGGTGCCGGACTTCGCGTCGGCCGCGTGCGGCAGCGGCACGAGATCGTCGACGCGGAGCGTCAGCGTCTTCCCCGTGTCCGGGTTCGACACGACGGCGATCGCCTTGGCGCGGTCGAAGTGCCGTCGGTGGTAATGATGATGCCCGGTCACGGTGAATTGCGTCGGGTTGTGCAGCGCCGTTCGGGCCGGCGCGGTGCTCGCGGCGGCGCTGGCCGGCAGCGCCGCGAGCGCCGCCGCGCCGACGGCGCCTGCTGCGCCGAGGAGGAGACCGGTACGGCTCAGCCCCGGACTGGTGTCGTTCGGTGTAGGTTCCATGCGGCGAACGTACCACGCGTGCTGCGCGGTCATCCGTTCGCTGTGAGCCGCATTGCGCCGGAGATCCGTAAGCGCCGGCGCGCAGTCGGCGACTCCCTGTCACGTCGGCGCATCCGCGCCCGGCATTAGCCTCCGACCATGGCCCGCACCGCGACCCGATTCACCTGTACCGCCTGCGGTGAGCAGACGCCCAAGTGGGAGGGGCGCTGTCCCTCTTGCGAGGCGTGGGGGACGATCCAGGAGGATGCGCCGCTGGTCACGCGCGCCGGCCGCTCGGGACCGTCCAAGGCGCGCGAGTCGATTCCGCTCGCCGAGGTCTCGGCCGACGAGGCCGTGCGCATCCCGAGCGGGCTCGGCGAGCTCGACCGCGTGCTCGGCGGCGGCATCGTGCCCGGCTCGCTGGTGCTGCTCGGCGGCGAGCCCGGCGTCGGCAAGTCGACGCTGCTCACGATGGCGCTCGCCTCGATCGCCCAGCGCGAGACGGCGCTGCTGGTGACGGGCGAGGAGTCGGCCGCCCAGGTGCGCCTGCGCGCCGAGCGCATCGGCGGCGCCGGCCAGATCCGCGTCGTCGCCGAGACCGATCTCAATGTCGTCGCCGCCACGATCGCGCAGGAGAGGCCCGCAGTGTGCGTGGTCGACTCGGTGCAGACGCTCTGGACCGCCGACCTCGCCTCGGCGCCCGGCTCGGTGTCGCAGGTGCGCGAGGCCGCCGGCGAGCTGCTGCGGGTGGCGAAGGAGCACGGCGTGGCGATCATCCTCGTCGGCCACGTCACCAAGGACGGCGCCGTTGCCGGGCCGAAGGTGCTGGAGCACCTCGTCGACGCGGTGCTGCTCTTCGAGGGCGAGCGCGGCGGCGAACTCCGCGTCCTGCGCGCCGCCAAGAACCGCTTCGGCGCCACCTCGGAGCTCGGCGTCTTCGCCATGACCGGCCGCGGCCTCGAGCCCGTCGAGGACCCCTCGGCGCTGCTCGGCCGCGACGAGCTCGGCGCCACCGGCAGCGTCGTCGCGTGCACCATGGAGGGCTCGCGGCCGCTGCTGCTCGAGGTGCAGGCGCTGGTCTCGCCGAGCGAGCTGCCGCAGCCACGCCGGCTCGCCAACGGCATCGACCGCAATCGCCTCGCGATGCTGCTCGCCGTCCTCTCGCGCCATGCCAGCCTCGGGCTGGGCTCGGCCGACGTCTTCGCGAATGTCGTGGGCGGCGTCCGCGTCGACGACCCGGCGGTCGATCTCGCGGTCGCGCTGGCCGTCGCCTCCGCCGCGCGCGGCGTGCCGACGGGGCCGATCGTCGCCATCGGCGAGCTGGGATTGACGGGGCGGCTGCGTCCCGTCGGCCAGGTCGAGCGCCGGCTGCAGGAGGCCGCGCGGCTCGGCATCGAGCAGGCGATCGTCCCGCCCGGTGCGCCGTCCGTGCCCGGCATCGTCGTGCGCACCGCCGGCTCGATCGGCGAGGCGCTCGCGCTGGCGCTCGGCGCCGACTAGGCGCTGCGTCAGCTCGCCCGCGCCGCGATCCGCACGGCGAGGCGGCCCATGCCGGCCGCGTCGCACGCCTCGGCACCTGCGGCCCAGTCGGGCTCGGCGCTGGCCGGCAGCTCGACCGGCAGGTCGCGCTGCATGGTGGCGATCGTGCGGAACGTCCGCAGCTCGTCGGCCGCGTCCGCGACGGCGCGGGAGCGGGCGGGGGTGAGGTCGCCTGCGTGCGCGATGACGCCCTCGAGATCGGCGTAGCGCTGCAGCAGCTCGGCGGCGGTCTTCGCGCCGATACCCTTGGCGCCGGGGATGTTGTCCGAGGGGTCGCCGCGCAGGGCGATCAGGTCCGGAACCTGGTCGGGGCGCACGCCGTAGCGCTCGACGACGCCGTCGGGATCGATGTACTCGACCTCGGTCACGCCGGACACGGGGCGCACGATCGTGGTCCGGGACGAGGCCAGCTGGTACGCGTCGCGATCGTGGGTCAGCACCAGCGAGGTGCCCTTGGCCGCCTCTTCGAGCGCCGTCAGCGTGGCGCACACGTCGTCGGCCTCCCACGGCGGCACGCAGATGGCGGGGATCCCGAACGCGCGGATCAGGTCGGGCAGCGCGTCGAGCTGGCTGATCAGGTCGTCATCGACCTCACCCACGCGCTGCGCCTGGTACGCGGGTACGAGCGCATGGCGCTCCGACTCCTCCCGGCTGTCGATCGCGACGGCGATCGCCCGCGGCGCGAAGGCGTCCCAGGCGCCGGCCAGCATCGAGATCGTGCCCTGCAGGAGGCCGACCGGACGCCCGTCACGGGAGGTGACATGCCCGAGCGCGTAGTACGCCCGGTGGGCGAGGGCATCGCCGTCGACGATCAGGAGGGGCTTGGTTGGCGCCACCCGGCTACGATACCGGTCCAATGCTGCTCGATCCCCGCCGCAACCCGAAGCTCGCCAACGCGCTGCGCCTGCTTGCGCCGGGTACGGACCTGCGGCTCGGCATCAACGACATCATCAAGGGCCACCTCGGCGCGCTGATCGTGATCGCCGAGCCCGCCGAGATCGAGCCGCTCTGCTCGGGCGGCCTCGCCCTCAACATCCCGTTCTCCTCGCAGATGCTCTATGAGGTCGCGAAGATGGACGGCGCGATCGTCGTCGATGCCGACCTCTCGACGATCCTGCGCGCCAACGTGCACCTCATGCCGGATGCGGCGATGCCGACGGCGGAGACCGGTACGCGGCACCGCACGGCCGAGCGCGTCGCCCGTCAGACCGATGCGATCGTCGTCGCGATCTCGCAGGAGCGCGACACCGTCAACGTCTACACCGGTGGCTCGCGCTACCAGCTCGACTCGATCGGCGACCTGCTGGCCAAGGCCACGCAGGGGCTCGCGACGCTGCAGGGGCATCGCGCACAGCTCGATCGCGGCGCCGAGGAGCTGACCACCCAGGAGCTGCGGGGCGATGTCTCGCTCGACGACGTCGTCAACGTCCTCCAGCGCGCCGAGATGGCTGCGCGGATGATCGGCGAGATCGAGCGCAACGTGACCGAGCTCGGCCTCGACGGGCGCCTCGTCGCCATGCAGCTCGCCGAGCTGTCCGAGGGCGTGGAGGAGGAGCGGCTCGCGATCGTGCACGACTACCGCAACCGCGACGTCACCGAGGGCAGCGAGCTCGTGCTCGAGCAGCTCGCCGCGCTCAAGTACGTCGAGCTCGTCGAGCTCGAGAGCGTGGCGCGGGCGATGGGCTTCGCCGACCGGCGGGCCGTCGAGCTGCGGCCACGCGGCTATCGTGCCCTGGCTCAGGTCGCCACGCTCGACGACGAGGAGACCGAGCGCATCATCGCCGCCTTCCCGTCCTACGACGCCCTCATGCGCGCCACGCTGCGCGAGCTCCAGGGCATCGAGGGCATCTCGCCGACGCACGCCGCGGAGGTCCAGCAGGGCCTCCGCCGTCTGCACGATCGGCACCTCCGCGCCGGCGGCTGAAACCTCCCCCATTCGGGGTCGAATGCGGTTATCCTTCTGATCCCAGTACGGAGGAGCGCAGGTGTTCAAAGTCGGAGATCGGATCGTCTATCCCCAGCACGGCGCGGGCATCATCGACGGCATCGAGAAGCGCACCGTGCTCGGCGAGGAGGTCGAGTACCTCACGATCCGGATCATCGCCGACGACCTTGTCGTCCGCATTCCGGTCAACCGCGTCGATGAGCTGGGGCTGCGTCGCGTGATGGATCAGAAGGGCGCCAACGCCGTCCTCGCCGTGCTCGGCGAGGAGATCCCGGAGGACACCGGCTCGTGGAGCCGTCGCTTCCGCATGAACAAGGACAAGATCCGCTCCGGCGACGTCAAGGAGATCGCCGAGGTCATTCGCGATCTCTCCCTCCGCGACGCCGAGAAGCCGCTCTCGTCCGGCGAGCGCCAGCTGCTGGCCCAGGCCAAGCGCATCCTCTCGTCCGAGCTCCGCTGGGTGCTCG
>CAZPQP010000087.1:0-8438 GCA_964588635.1 uncultured Bifidobacterium sp. | reverse complement strand
GGGCTCCCAGATCGGCAGCACGGCGCTGATCACCGTCTGCGCGTTGCGCACCGCCATCTCCGGATGGCAGGACACCTCGGGACGGGCCGCGGTGAAGCGCATATCGGCCCACAGCCCACGCTCCACGCGATCGCGCAGCGCGGCCTCGACCTCGTTGTACGGCTCGGCCGGTGCGGCGCCGAGCAGGATGTCGTCCTCGCGGACGAGCGCGGCGAGCGCCTTGAGCGAGGGCGTGGACACAGGCGGAGCCTACCGCGCCGAGCGTGGCGACTCACGGCGACTGCTGCGAGATGCCGCGGTGCCGCCGAAGTACTGTTCAACCCATGCCCGCTGCCGAGGATGAGGTCGAGATCTGGACGGACGGCGCGTGCTCCGGCAATCCGGGGCCGGGCGGCTGGGCGGCCATCCTGATCTGGAGGGACCATCGGCACGAGGTCTACGGCGGCGAGCCGGAGACGACGAACAACCGCATGGAGCTGATGGGCCTGATCAAGGGCCTGGAGACGCTGACGCGCCCGTCGAAGGTCGTCGTGGTGACGGACTCGGCCTACGTCGAGAAGGCCTTCACGCAGGGCTGGCTGAGGAACTGGCAGAAGAACGGCTGGAAGACCTCGGCCAAGAAGCCGGTCGAGAACCAGGACCTCTGGCAGGCCGCATTGGCTGCAGTGGAGCCGCACGACGTGCGTTTCGAGCGCGTCAAGGGGCACGCCGGGATCGAGCTGAACGAGCGCGCGGACGAGCTCGCAGTGCTCGGTCGCGACGAGGCTGCACGGTACTGACCGCTTTTTCCCCGATCTGGGCTATGCTCCCGCAGCATTCCTAAAGGGAGATACAGGTCTCGTGGCACAGCAGGTTCGACGCAAGCGGAATACGCTTCCCCCCAAGAAGCGCAAGCGCGTCCAGATTTCGGACGACCAGATCCGCTACACCAATGTCGAGGGCCTCAAGCGCTTCCTGTCGGATCGCGGCAAGATCCGCTCGCGCCGCATGACGGGTCTGTCCCGTCGCCAGCAGGCGCTCGCCGCGCGTGAGATCAAACGCGCCCGCGAGATGGGCCTCCTCCCCTTCGTGATGCCGAAGCTCGAGCGTGCTCGTGGCGGCGGCCGCCCGGATCGTCGTGGCGAGGACCGCGAGGATCAGACGATGGCTTCGGTCGAGGCACAGGAGGCTGGCGCCGCCGAGGTGCTGACCGCCGTCGCCGACATGCAGGACGAGGTGGCAGTCGAGACTGCCGCCGACGACTCCTGAGTCGCCCACCTCGCTGAGCGGCACGACCTTCGGCGTTAGCGTGCGTGCGAATCTGGACCCGGGTCCAGAACGCCAGAGCGCTCCTAGAAGCCGAGGGCGAACTTGGCGTCTTCGCTCATCAGGTCGGGCGTCCACGGCGGCGCCCAGACGAGCTCGGCCTTGACGTCCTTGACGCCCGGGATCTCCGTGATGGCGCGCTCGATCTCGGCCGCGATGTGCGGTCCGGCTGGGCAGCCCATCGACGTGAGCGAGTAGGTCATCGCGACGTTGTTCTCCTCATCGACGTTGACCTCGTAGACGAGGCCGATGTCGACGATGCCCATCATCAACTCCGGGTCCTCGACCTGGTTGAGGGCTTCGATGACGATCTGCTTGGTGACTTCGCTCATGGTGATCCCTTCGCGTTCCCCCACAGGGTAGCCGACGGGCGCGACTACGAGCCGAGGCGGTCCGGCAGCTGGCGGTGCGGCCAGACGCGCAGGAACGCCGAGCGCTCGTCGCCGTCGCGCAGCGCGGCCTTGATCTCGGCCAGTGCGTAGCGGTCGGAGCCCGCCATCTGCTCGGCGAGTGCCGCGGCCCAGGCGAGCTGTTCGGCCGCCGGGACGATCGCCTCGATCAACCCGATCCGCTGGGCCTCCTCCGCCCCCACGCGGGCGCGCGTGGCCAGGAGGCGCAGCGCTGCGGACGGTCCGACGATCCGCTCGAGGCGGCCGAGACCGCCGAAGCCGGGCATCAGCGCCAACGACGTGTGCACGAAGCGGAGCTCGGCGGCCGGGTCCGCGATGCGCCAGTCGGCCGCGAGCGCGAGCTCCGCGCCGCCGCCGACGGCGTGGCCGGGCAGGCTGGCGAGCACGGGGATGGGCAGCTGTGCGAGCAGATCGGTGAGCCCGGTGCAGGCGTCGGTCAGGCGCACGCCGCTCTCGTCGAGCGCCTCCCAATCGCGGATCGCGGCACCGGAGCAGAACACGCCATCGGCGCCGGTCAGGACCAGCAGCCGCACCTCGGGCTCGGAGCCCGCGGTGAGCGCATAGCGCTCGACGAGGTCGAGCGCCTCCGGGCTCAGCGCGTTGCGCGTGGCCGCATCGTCGAGGGTGACGACGGCGACGGGGCCGTGCTGGTCGTAGCGGACGGGAGCCATGCAGGAAGCCTACGCGCCAGGCGCGGCGTCGGACTCCGCGTCGAGCGCAGCGATCGCCTTGGCAGCCTGCGCGCGGTACTCGCTCACGAGCTCGGCGTAGTCCTCATCGCCGATGTGGTTGGTGGCACGGTCCACCTCGAGCTCCTTGATGGCCTGCAGCGCGAGGTCGCGCTCCTCGCGCAAGGCGAGGCGACGGCGCTGGGCATCGCTGAGCGGGTCGAGCTGGTCGGCCGCCGTCTGCGGGCGCACCAGCGGCAACGCCACGAACACGACGACCGCCAGCGCGACGGCGGCGAGGATGAGGGCGGCGACGATCACGACTCTCCCGGCAGGGCCTCTTCGGCGTAGCGCTTGGCGATGCGCTGGCGCTCGCGTCGGTCCGGCCAGACGCAGAGGATCACGCCGCCGGTGAACAGGAAGCCCGCGAACCAGAGCAGCCCGACGACGGGCTTGTAGAACGCCTTGATGCGGACCGAGCCGTCCGCGCGGATGCCGTCGAGGATGATGAACAGGTCGCCCTGGGTGAGGGTCGTGTTGATCGCGACCTCGTTGGACGTCGTCTGCTCGCGGATGTACGAGCGCTGCGCCGGGCGGAGGATGCCGATCTCCTCGCCGTCGCTCGTGACGCGCAGGATGGCCGCGCGCTCGTTGTAGTTCGGCCCCTTCTCGCGCTCGACCCCCTCGAACGTCAGCACGTTGCTGCCGACGGTGAGCGACTCGCCCTTCTTCAGCAGCCCCTCGGCCTCGGTCTGGTACGCGCTCGCGCCAACCGCACCCACGACGAACATGATCACGCCGAGGTGCACGATGTATCCGCCGTAGCGGCGGCGGTTGCGGTCGATCAGGTGCAGGAACGCGATCGGGTAGCTCTCCCCCGCCACGCGGTGCCGGGCGGCGGTGCCACGCACGAACTCGCTGATGATCGTGACGGTCACGAAGGCGCAGATGCTGCCGGCGGCGATGCCGGGCCAGGACGAGTCGAGTCCGAAGGCGACCATCACGGCGCCGGTGACGAGGCCGCCGATCAGCGGCCAGAGGAACGTCGTGCGGATCTGCCGGAGCGAGGCGCGGCGCCATGCGATCAGGGGGCCGATGCCCATCAGGAGCAGGAGCGGCAGGCCGAAGGCGATCACGAAGAACTCGTAGAACGGCGTGGAGACCGACTCGCGGACCTGGCCGACCGCCTCGGTGATGAGCGGGTAGACGACGCCCCAGAGGACGGCGAAGGCGAGGCCGACGAGCAGCAGGTTGTTGAAGAGGAACGTCGCCTCGCGGCTGACGATCGACTCCATGCGCTGATCGGCCTTCAGCATCGGCAGGCGCCAGAGGATCAGCGCGAACGAGCCGCCGATCAGCACGACGAGCGCGGCCATGAAGTACCAGCCGATGTCGGTCGCGACGAACGCGTGGATCGACGACAGGATGCCGCTGCGCGTGAGGAACGTGCCGAAGATCGAGAGCGCGAAGGCCCCCGCGACCAGGGCGATGTTCCAGACCTTGAGCATGCCCTTGCGCTCCTGCACCATCACGGAGTGCAGGAAGGCCGTGGCGACGAGCCAGGGCATCAGCGCGGCGTTCTCGACCGGGTCCCACGCCCAGAAGCCGCCCCAGCCGACCTCGGTGTAGGCCCAGTGCGAGCCGAGCAGCATGCCGATGCCGAGAAAGCCCCAAGCGACGAGCGTCCAGCGCCGCGAGGCGACGACCCAGCGCGCGTCGGTGCGCCCGGCGAGCATCGCCGCCATGGCGAGGGCGAACGGGATCGCCAGGCCGACGTAGCCGAGGTACAGACTCGGCGGGTGGAACGCCATGTACGGGTTCTGCAGCGACGGGTTGAGGCCGAGGCCATCGGCAAGCGCGGGCTGCGTGACGAACGGGCTGGCCGGCACGACGAGCAGCAGCAGGAAGAACCCGGTGATCAGGGAGAGCACCATGATCATCCACGGCTGCAGCTCGCCGAGGACGTTGCGCGTGCTGCGGAGGCCGAGCAGGCTGAAGACGGAGAGGATCGTCACCCAGAGCAGCAGCGAGCCGGCCTGGGAGCCCCACCACGCGGTGATGAGGTAGACGGTCGGCAGGGAGCGCGAGGACGTGTCGGCGACGACCTTGAACGAGAAGTCGTGCGTGAAGAGTGCGTAGAGGAAGATCGCGTCGGCGATCAGGATCAGGGCGAAGATCCCCCAGAGGGCGTGGCGGGCGCTGACGAGGAAGCGGCGGTCGTGGCCGGTGGCGGCCCAGAGCGATGCACCGGCGGCGTAGACCGCGACGAGGAGCGCGAGGATCAGCGCGCCTTGGCCGATCAGTGCCACGTCAGCCCTCCGCGGCTCAGGACTTCGTGTCCGACGTCGTCGCCTTGTCCGTGTACTTGGACGGGCACTTCGTCACGAGCGTGTCGGGGACCGCGGTGAAGACGCCGTTCTTCAGCGTGCCGTCGATGACGACGTCGCGACCGACCTTGTAGGCGTCCGGCACGGAGCCGGTGTAGACGACCTGGAGCGTCTCGGAGCTCTTGTAGTCCTTGACGGTGAAGCGCATGCCGCTGGGATCGGACGCGTCGCCGCTGGTCTCCAGCACCTTGCCCTCGAGGCGCACCTTCTCGCCCTCGTAGGCCTGGGCCTGCGCGACCATCAGCACGGGAATCGACGAATCGGCGAAGGCCGTGTAGACGGCGAACGTGCCGAGCAGCGAGGCCACGACCAGCGCGACGACGAGCCGCACATGGCGGAAGCCCTGCTTGGGCTGCTCGGGGGTGGCGGCGGGCGTCTCGCTCACGTCACCAAGTCTATCGGAGGGTGTCGGATTTCAGCCCATTGGCCGGGATTTCCACGCGTTCCCGTCACCCTTGGTTAACAGAGGGGTCAGACCCCTCTGTTAACCAGCGGCGAGCGGACCTGCCTCACGCAGGAGCGGGATCCTCCGGCGTGGCGCGTCTCCCCGCGTCGGCTCCCTCGGCGACATGCGCCTCTCCCCCTTCTCGGTGGTTAACAGAGGGGTCTGACCCCTCTGTTAACCACTGCAGAACTCAGGCGGCGTCGGGGTAGCGCTCGTCGATGCGCTGCAGCTCCTCGCGCATCTCGGCACGGTCGATGTACGACATCGCGTCGGCGTAGCCCTGGCTGTAGGCGGTGCGCAGATACCACCCGATCAGCTCCGGATCCCAGTTCTCGCGCGGTACGTCGAACAGCTCCGCCCAGAGTCCGGCCAGCCGGAGGTCGAGCAGCCGTGCGAGGTCCTCGTGCGCTTCCACCTGACGACCACGCTAGTCAGGGCGCCGGACACCGAGCCGCCAAGCGGTATCGTGCGCGGCGTGGCCGTCGCCTTCACCGTAGATGCACCACGCCCGTTCGAGGCCAACCCGGGGATCATCGCCGTCCGCGCGAAGCGGCCGCTCGATGCCCTCGAGGTGCGCGTCGACGGCAAGCGCTATCGGCTGCTCCCCCTGGCGAAGCCGGCCAAGCGGGTGACAGTCGGCCCGCTCGGCCTGCCGTCGCGCGATCTCAAGGTGACGGTGATCGGCTGGTCGAACGGCAAGGTCGTCGGGCGGTACACGGCGACCAACGTGCTCGGACTGCCTCGTTCGGCGTTCGTCTCGCGCCCCATCTCGTCCACCCCCGTGCTGGCGCAGCGACGGCTGGCGCGCCTCAAGAAGCCCCCGGGCTCCTCGGCGGCATGGGCGATCAACATGACCTCAGGGCGCGGCGCGTCGTGGAACGCGGGCGCGCGCTTCACCGCCGCGAGCACCGTGAAGCTGCCGATCATGCTCACGTACCTGATCGGCCTCAAGCGCGATCCCGTGGGCGCGCGCGAGTGGAGCACCCTCCAGGCGATGATCCGCAGCTCGTCGAACGACGCCGCCAACGCGATGCTGGAGGCGATCGGCGGCAGCACGGCGGCGGGCGGTGCGAAGTCGACAGCCGTGGCCAAGCGCCTCGGGGCGTTTCGCACCGATGTCGCCGCGGGCTATCTGCCGGGACAGGATCGCCGTGGCGTCAATCCCCCGGTCCGCGTCAACGACCAGCCGGCGACGAAGTGCTGCAAGATCACGACGGCGCACGATCTGGGCGTGATCATGCAGGCGCTCGTGCAGGCCGCGGGCAACACGGGGCGTGCGCATCGCCTCGGGCTCACAGCCCGCGATGCCCGCGTCGCCCTCTGGCTGCTCGCGCACACGAGCTATCCGGGGCTGTTCGCCCCGTGGACGCCGTACGTGACGGCGCACAAGATCGGCTACATCGAGGTCGTGTGGCACGACGTGGCGGCGATCTTCGCACCGACGGGGACGCTGGTCACGGTCGCGTTGACGGAGAACAGCGGCGGCGCAAGCGAGTCGGCGGCCGCGGCCTTCGCCCACGGCGTGCTGGATATCGTCGAGACCGGCCTCACCGGTCCGACGCAACCGCTCACGACCCCGTAGATACCATGCGGGTGTGAGTGCCGCCGCTTTCGAGGGCCTGACCACGGCCCAGGTCGAGGAGCGTCGGCGCGCGCTGGGCGAGCCGAAGCCGGATCGGACGAGCATTCCGCTGCGCGCGATCATCCGCCGCAACGTCTTCACCCTGATCAACCTGATCACGCTCGGGTTCCTGGTGCTGATCCTGATCGCGGGGGCCTGGAAGGACGCGCTCTTCGCCGGCGTGATCGTGATCAACACGTTCATCGGGATCATCCAGGAGGTACGGGCGAAGCGCACGCTGGACCGTCTCGCCCTGCTGATCGCGCCGCGCGCCACGGTGCGCCGGGATGGCACGACCTGCGAGATCCTCGCCGACGAGGTCGTGCCGGACGACATCGTCGAGCTCCAGCCGGGCGATCAGATCGTCGCCGACGGCGAGGTCGTCGAGGCACGCGGGCTGGCGATCGACGAGTCGATCCTGACGGGCGAGGCCGATCACGTCTCGCGGCGCGCGGGCGACACCATCTACTCCGGCTCGTACTGCGCAGCGGGCGCCGGCGTGTACCGCGTCACAGCCGTCGGCGCCGCTGCGTACGCCAACCGTCTGACGAGCGCGGCGAAGCAGGCCACGGACCAGCGCTCGCCCCTGCAGCTCGACATCGATCGGCTGCTGCGCGTCCTGCTCCTGTCGATGGTGCCGCTCTCGGCGGCGCTGCTGATCGCCTTCCGCATCCACGCGACCGACTTCCAGCAGGCGGCGGAGACCGCGACGGCGGGCCTCATCTCGGTCGTGCCGGAGGGACTGATCCTGCTGACGAGCATCACGTTCGCACTTGGTGCCGTCAAGCTCGGCCGCGCCGGCGCGCTCGTGCAGCGCCTCAACGCGGTCGAGTCGCTGGCCGGCGTCGACACGATCTGCGTGGACAAGACCGGCACGCTGACGGATGGCTCGCTGCGGCTGGCGAATGTCGTCGCCGCGCCGGAGCGCACGGAGGATGGCGTGCGCCGCCTCGTCGCGCGACTCGCCGCCTCGGCGGAGATCCGCTCGGGCTCGTCCGACGCGATCGCCGCGGCGATTCCCGCGCCCGCCGAGGCGGTGCTGGCGGAGTTGCCCTTCTCGTCGCGATGGAAGTGGTCGGGCGTGCAGCTGGCCGACACCACGATCGTGCTCGGCGCGCCCGAGGTCCTGGGTTCGGGACCGCTGGCCGAGACGGTCACGGCCTTCCAGGAGCAGCGTGGCCGCGTGCTCGTCGTCGGCACGGCGGCCGGGCTGCCGCCGATCCCCGAGGACGATGACGGTCCACTCCCCCTGCCCATCGCCTTCGAGCCGGCGGGGCTGATCGTGCTCGAGGAGCAGATGCGCGCCGACGCGGCCGAGGTGGTCGCGTTCTTCCGGGCGCAGGGCGTGGATCTCAAGGTGATCTCCGGCGACGCGCCGCGCACGGTCGAGGCGGTCGCCGAGGCAGCGGGCTTCGGCGACATCACGGCGATCAGCGGCACCGATCTGCCGATGGGCGATCTCGAGGCGATGGGCGACGTCGCGGTGGCGCACAGCGTGTTCGGCCGCATCACGCCGGAGCAGAAGCGCGAGCTCGTCGACGCGCTGCGCCGCCGCGGGCGCTACGTGGCGATGATCGGCGACGGCGTCAACGACGTGCCCGC
>CAZPQP010000086.1:0-8445 GCA_964588635.1 uncultured Bifidobacterium sp. | reverse complement strand
GCTCGCGCCAGACGGCGTCCTGCAGGCGGTTGGCGACGAAGCCGGGCAGCTCGTTGGAGCAGCGCAGCGCCTTCTTGCCGGCGCGCGTGTAGAAGTCGAGCGACCAGTCGACGACGGCGGGATCCGTCAGCTCGCCGCCGACGACCTCGACCAGCGGCACGAGGTACGGCGGGTTGAACGGGTGGCCGACGACGAGGCGCTCCGGATGCGCGGCGCCACCGGCCATATCGGTCATGCGGTAGCCCGAGGTGCTCGACAGGATCGGCACGCCCGCCGGTGCGGCGGCATCGAGGCGCGCGAGCATGTCGATCTTGAGGTCGAGGACCTCGGGGCAGCTCTCCTGGATGACGTCGGCCTCGGCGCAGACCTCCTCGAGCGTGGCCGCCATGCGCAGGCGATCGCGCGAGGCGCCGGGCGCGAGACCGAGCTGCTCGAGCGCGGGCCAGGCGATGTCGTGCAGGCGCTGGAGCTTCTCGGCCGCATCGGGCGCGGGATCCCACGCGATCACGTCGTAGCCCTGCGCGAGGAACTTCGCGGCCCAGCCGCCGCCGATCACGCCCGTCCCGATCACGCCGACGGTCGTCACGGCGTCAGGGGCGGTCTTGGGCGTCCAGGTCATGCGGGTCCTCCGGGAGATCGGCCGTCACACGACGGTCGGGCGGAGACTACTCGCAGTCGCAGTCGTCGCAGATGCGACGGAGCTCGGCACGAAGACCCTCGGGGCACGGCTCGTCGCACGCCTTGCGCATCACGTCGCGCACGCCGGCCTCGAGGCCGTAGCACTTGGCGCAGCAGGGGCACACCGCGAGATGCGCCTCGACGACGGCGACCTCCTCGGCCACGAGCGTGCCGTCGACGTACTCCTGCACGCAGCGCTGCGCGTGGAGGCAGGCCTCGGAGCGGACGTGGGTGCTCATGCGGCCTCCGGATCGGCGTGGTCGGCGAGGGCCTTCTTGAGGACGCGCCGCCCGCGATGCAGGCGGCTCATCACGGTGCCGACGGGGATGTCGAGGACGTCCGCGGCCTCCTGGTAGGAGAGATCGCCGAGATCGACGAGCACGACGACCTCGCGGAACGGCAGCGCGAGCTCGCCGAGCGCGTCGAGCACCGGGCCGGGCGACAGCCGCTCGATCAAGCGGTCGACGTCGGGCGCGGCCGGGCCGTTGAGGCGGTCGTAGAGGTAGTAGTCGTCGGCCTCGAGCCCGAGCTGCTCGGGCTGGCGCTGCTGCTTGCGGGCGTTGTCGATCGCGAGGTTGTGGACGATGCGGAGCAGCCACGCTCGCAGGTTCGTGCCGGGCTCGTACTGCTTCCACGAGCGGAACGCGCGCGTGTACGCCTCCTGCATCAGGTCCTCGGCGGCCTGCGGATCGCGGGTGAGGCGGCGCGCGACGCGCCACACGTCATCGGCGAGCGCCAGCGCCTGCTCGTCGAAGACGAGGCGGGCGGGATCGGTGACGGGGGCGTCGGCGGTCTCGTCGGCCACGTTCCGAGCGTACCACCCGGCGGTGGTCGGACCGGACGGACCCGTGATGGCGGCAACTGCCTGCATGCACCTGTCAACGCGCGTCGCTCCCCCCGCATTCCGCCGACCTCGGCGATACTGCGGGCGTGCGCGCGTTCCTGTCCCGCCTCACCGGCCCCGGCGCCTTCCGCCCGCTCGCCGTCGTCACGCTGATCGCGATCTACGTGAACGTCGTGTCGGGTGCGCTCGTGCGCGTCACCAACTCGGGCCTCGGCTGCCCCGACTGGCCGCTCTGCAACGGCAAGCCGACGCCGCCGTTCCACTTCCACGGGCTGATCGAGTTCACCAACCGCGTGCTGGCCTTCTTCGTGATCGTGGTGGCCATCCTGCTCGCCGTCGCCGCCTACCGCTCGGTGCGCGGGCGGAACCGCTGGCTCTGGCGCGGCGCGCTGTGGATCGGCATCCTGACCTTCGCGCAGGGTCCGCTCGGCGGCATCACCGTGCTGGTGGACCTGCACCCGATCTCCGTGCTGTCGCACTTCCTGCTGGCGATCGTGGTCCTGCTGATCTCCGTCGTGATCGTGCTCGAGGCGTTCGGCATCGCGGGCGGCTGGTCGCCGCGGCCCCCGGGCTGGGTGCCATGGGTCGGCATCGGCCTGGCGGCGTGGGCCTGGCTGACGATCATCTCCGGCGGCGTCGCCACGATGTCCGGCACGCACCCGGGCAGCGACAACGTGCCGCGGCTCTGGAACCTGCTCGACGCCGTCTACGTGCACGTGCGCGTGGCCGCCAGCTTCGTCGTCGCGATCGCGATCATGCTGATCGTGCTGTCGCGCGTGCTCCAGCCGCCGCGGGCCGCGACGCGCATCGCCTGGGCGCTGGTGCTGATCATCACGCTGCAGATCGTGATCGGCGAGTGGCAGTGGCGCACGCAGCTGCCGTGGTATCTGACGCTGACGCACGTCGCCGTCGGCACGGCCGCGATCGCCATGGCGGGCGCCTTCGGCTGGATGCTGGCGGTCTCGCGCCGCACGGCCTCCAGCACCACCGACTGACGGCCGTCTGCGATGATTGGTCCCGGGTGGATGGGATCCTGATTCCGATTGCGGGCGTTGTCGCGGCTCTGGGCGTGGCGCTGCTGCTGACCACGGGCGCGACGCCGCTGCGCGTGGCCGGCGCGGTGCTGGCGGGGGCCGGTGGCGTGCCGCTCGTCCTGTCACGGACCTCGCAGGCCCAGGAGCTGCTCGACCGCCCTGCGCTGCTCGGCGTCGGCGTCGTCGCCGGCGTCGTCGCGCTCGCGGTGCTGACGCTCGTGTTCATGCGCTATCCCTGGCTCGTGCCGCCGATCGCCCTGGTGATCGGCCTGCGCATCCCGCTGCGCACGCCGCCGAGCCCGACCGACCATCTGCTGCCGCTCTATCTCGTGCTGGCCGCCGGCACGCTCGCGCTGGTCCTGCGGTCGCTCCGCGGCACCGGCCCGTCCAACCGGCTCGGCTACGTCGGCTACGCACTGGCCGCCTATGTGGTGATCGCCGCCGCCAGCCTCGCGTGGACCGCCGATCGCGACGCGACCGCGTACGCCGTCGTCGCCTTCACGCTGCCGCTCGGGCTCCTGGCCGCGCTGACCGGCACGCTGCTGCCCCTGCCGCCGCTCACGAAGGTGCTGCCCTGGCTGCTGATCGGCACGGCCACGGCCCTCGCGCTCGTCGCCGTCTGGCAGTGGCACGCGCACGAGATCTTCTGGAACGAGAAGCTGATGCGCACGAACGCGTACGGCGGCTTCTTCCGCACCAACTCGCTGCTGTTCGATCCGAGCCTCTTCGGCCGCGTCGAGGCGCTCGCGCTGGTGACGATCGTCGGCCTGCTCGCGCTCGCCCGCCCCCGCAAGCTGCTGCTCCTGCCGGCGCTCGCGGCCATCCCGATCTTCCTCGGGCTGGCGACCTCGTACTCGCAGTCCTCCCTGCTCGCGCTCTGCATCGGGATCCTCGTGATCGCGTGCGTGGTGTGGCGCTGGAAGGCCGTGATCGGCATCGGCGCGATCATCGTGATCGTCGCGATCGGCGCACTCGCGACGCCGCAGGGCCGCGACGTGCTCCACGAGCCGGCGCAGAAGGCGTCGAGCGCGCGGCTCGGCCTTGTGCAGCGCTCGATCGACCTCTTCGCAGCCCACCCGATCGAGGGCAGCGGCCTCGGCGCGTTCGCGACCGCCACGGACAAGCGCAAGGCGGCACCCCATAACGTGATCGCGGGCACCGCGGCCGAGCTCGGCATCCTCGGCGCGCTCGCGCTCCTCGCGGTGCTGCTCAGCGTCCTCTGGGCGATCCGCCATCGTCGACCCGATGCCGACCGGCCCACGCACATCATCCTGGCGGCGCTCTTCGCGACCATCCTCGCGCACGCGCTGTTCTACGACACCTTCTTCGCCGACCCCTCGACCTGGGTGATCGCCGCCCTGCTCGCCGCCGGTGCCGGGCTCGTGCCCCTCGAGACGGAGCCGGAGCCCGGCGAGTGGATCGCGAGGCGCGGGCTGTGACGCGGTCGCGCGAGCACCTCGGCCTGGCGCTGCTGGGCGTGCTGATCGGCCTCGTGCTGATCAACGTGCCGTGGCTCGGCGGCGATGCGTGGGCCTTCCGCGCTCCCGAGGCGGTGACCAACGGCCTGCTCGGCCCGCTCGTGCGTGCGGCGGGCGGCGAGTGGGATCTCGGCGTGGTGCGCGCGCCCGCGCTGCTCGCCGGCGTGCTGGTCGCCGTGCTCGCGATCGTGCTGCCGACGCGCGAGCCGCTGCGGCGCACGCTCCTGATCATCGCCACCGTCGGCGTGGTCGCGGCCCTGCTCGCGCCGGCGACGCTGCTGCAGGTGGGCCTGCGCGAGGGCACGTCGCCGTGGTTCCACACGAACGACGCCGCGTACCAGGTGGAGCTCGCCGGCGAGCGGATCATCCACGGCGAGAACCCGTACGGCTTCGACTACACGGGCACCGGGCTCGAGCGCTTCTACTCGCTCGACGGCACGCCCGTCACCGACGGTCGCGTCGAGACGGTGGCGCTGCAGCACCTCGCGTACTTCCCCGGCCTGCCCGTGCTCGGGGCCGTCAGCGCGATGCTGCCGGCTCCGCTCGGCGACGTGCGCATGCTGATGCTGCTGTTCGCCCTGGCGCTGGTCCCCGCCGCACTGTTGCTGCCCGGCCCGCTCGAGCTGCGCCTCGGCGCCGGCGCCCTGCTGGCCGCAAACCCGCTGCTCCTGCGCAGCACGTGGTTCGGCATCCTCGACGCGCCGGTGCTGCTGGCGCTCGTGCTGGCCTTCGCGCTCGCGCTGAAGGGGCGCTGGGGGTGGACGGGCGCGCTGGTCGCCCTGGCCCTCGTGGAGAAGCAGTACGCCTTCGTCGCGATCCCGTTCCTCGCCGTCGCCGCCTGGCAGGCCGGCGGCCGCGACGCGCTCGTACGGGCCGGCGCGTGGCTGGTCGGGGTGACCGCCGTCGTCGTCCTGCCCTTCCTGCTGTGGGGACCGCAGGCATTCATCGACGACACGCTCGTGTACGGCACCAGCGCGTACCGGATCGTCGGCTACGGGCTGAGCGGCATCCTGGTCGACCTCGACGTGGTCGCGCGCGACGGCGCGTACCCCTTCGTCCTGCTCGCGCTGGTCCTCTGGCTGCCGCTCACGCTGCTCGCGCTGCGCCGCCAGTGGCGCGCGCCGGCGCCGTGGCGCGCGGCGCTCGGCTTCGCCCTGTCGTTCCTGGTCCTCGCCTGGATCGCGCGGTACTTCCAGACCTCGGGGTTCGTGTACCCGCTGGCCGGCCTGCTCCTGGCCGCCGCGATCGCGCTCGCCCCCGCCCTCGCGCAGGACGACGCCTGATGCACACGCCCCTCCTGCTCGCCCGCCACGGCCAGGCCACCAGCGGCCCCGACCACCGCTGGACCGCCGAGGATCCGCTCACGGAGCTCGGCCTGCGGCAGGCGCAGGACCTCGGCCGCGCCGTCGCCACCCGCTCGCCGCGGCCTGATCGCATCGTCGCCAGTCCGGCCGTGCGCGCCCAGCAGACCGCTCAGGCCTGCGCGGACGCGCTCGGCCTGCCGATCGAGACCGATGCGCGGCTGATGGAGTTCGGCAGCGGCGCGCTCAGCCCGTTCACGCTCGCCGAGATGATCGAGCTCGCACCGTACGACGACATCTGGCATCCGCACGACGCCGCCTGGGACGGCGAGACGATCGGCGCCTTCTACCAGCGCACCGGCGAGGCAGGCGAGGCGATCTGGCAGGCCGGCGGGCTTCCGCTCGTGGTCTCCCATGCCGGCACCACGCAGGGGCTCCTGCGCTGGGCCATGCAGATCCCCCCTGCTGCACCCGACTCGTTCTCGCTGTTCGTCGGCAACGCGAGCCTGACCGACGTCGTCGTGCGCGTCGACCGCCATGGCCGTCGCCGAGCCGATCTCAAGCAGCTCGGCTCGACCGATCACCTGTCGACCGCGACGGACATCTGACCCTCGGGGTCTGGTAGCGTCGCCCGCATGGCCGTCGACCCGAACAATCCGCTCAGCGACGAGCTCAACGGCGTGTTCGCTCCGGTCCGGACGGCCAACGCCTTCGAGCAGACCGTCGAGCGCCTCGGCCGAGCGATCCGCATGGGCCTCCTCGCACCCGGCGAGCAGCTGCCGAGCGAGCGCGATCTCGCCCAGCACCTGGCGCTGTCGCGCTCGACCGTGCGCGAGGCACTGCGGGTGCTGCAGGAGTCGGGCTACCTCGAGGCGCGCCGCGGTCGGGGTGGCGGCACGTTCGTCTGCGAGACGCTCCCGTCGGACGAGGACCGCCCGCCCGAGGACGGCGTGCGCGATCTCCGCGGCGAGGAGCTCGCGGCGCTGCTGCGCTATCGGCGCATCCTCGAGACCGGCGCCGCCGAGCTGGCGGCCGAGCGCTCAACCGCCGCCGAGCGCGAACGGCTGGCCGAGCTCGTCGACGAGATGGGCGGGTACCACCTGTCCGACTACGGCACGTATCGCGGCATCGACTCGCGCTTCCACATCGCGCTGGCCTCGATCGCCGGCTCGCCCGACCTCGTCACGGCGATCACCGATACGCAGGCGGCGCTCAGCGACGTCCTCAACGCGGTGCCGCGCTCCGAGGAGTCGATGATCAACTCCCAGGCCCAGCATCGCCGCATTCTCGCCGCGCTGGAGGCCCACGATCGCGATGCCGCGCGGGTGGCCATGCGCGAGCACCTCGAGGGCATCGAGCACCTGCTGACGGTGCTGCTGCCGAAGGGCGGCGCATAGCGCCGAAGACCGCGTCAGCCCTGTAGGCTTGCGGCAATGGACGTCAAGGGACTCGTCTTGTCGGGCGGCGCGGGCACGCGTCTGCGTCCGATCACCCACACCCGCGCCAAGCAGCTCGTGCCGGTCGCCGGCAAGCCCGTGCTGTTCTACGGCCTCGAGGCGATGGCCGCGGCCGGCATCACCGAGGTC
This sequence comes from uncultured Bifidobacterium sp., assembly GCA_964588635.1. Classification (GTDB taxonomy): domain Bacteria; phylum Actinomycetota; class Thermoleophilia; order Gaiellales; family F1-60-MAGs149; genus F1-60-MAGs149. Next base: position 1,524 of record CAZPQP010000086.1, on the reverse strand, counting down.
GGCATCATCATCGGCGACACGGGCGACGAGATCCGCGCCGCGGTGGGCGATGGCTCGCAGTTCGGCCTCGCGGTCACCTTCATCCCCCAGGACGCGCCGCGCGGCCTCGCCCACGCCGTCCTCACCGCCGAGGAGTTCATCGGCGACAGCGCCTTCTGCATGTACCTCGGCGACAACCTCCTGCGCGATGGCGTGGCGGGGTTCGTCGACGAGTTCCGCGCCGGCGACGCCGACGCGATGATCCTGCTCCAGCACGTGCCGAACCCGTCCGAGTACGGCGTCGCCGAGCTGGACGAGAGCGGCGCCGTGAAGCAGCTCGTCGAGAAGCCGAAGGAGCCGAAGAGCGACCTGGCGCTCGTCGGCGTCTACCTCTTCACGAGCTCGATCTTCGACGCCGCCAAGAAGCTCGAGCCGTCGTGGCGCGGCGAGTACGAGATCACCGACGCCATCCAGGGCCTCGTCGACAGCGGCCTGCGCGTGGAGCCGCATGTCGTCACCGGCTGGTGGAAGGACACCGGCCAGCTCGTCGACATGCTCGAGGCCAACCGCCTGGTCCTCGACGCGATCGAGTCCGACATCCAGGGCGAGGTGATCGACAGCAAGCTCGAGGGCCGCGTGGTGATCCAGGCCGGTGCCACCGTCGAGCGCTGCCACATCCGCGGCCCCGTCGTCATCTGCGCCGGCGCGACCGTGCGCGACGCGTACATCGGCCCGTATTCCGCCATCTCCGAGGACGCGCACGTCGAGCGCGCCGAGATGGAGCACGCGATCCTGCTGGAGCGCTCCAGCATCATCGGCATCGACACGCGCATCGAGGACTCGCTGATCGGCGCCGACTGCCAGATCCGCCGCTCCGACGCCATCCGCTCCGCGAACCGCCTGCTCGTCGGCGACGGCTCGCGCATCGAGATCCTGTGAGCCCCACGCCGCAGACCACGCCGATCGACGGCGCGCTCGTCGTGCCGCTCACCAAGCACGAGGACAGCCGCGGCTGGTTCCTCGAGGCGCGCAAGGAGTCGTGGTTCCGCGAGCTCGGCGGCAAGCCCAGCCTGCAGACGAACATCGTCTACTCGCGCCAGGGCGTGATCCGCGGGCTGCACTTCCACGAGCTCGGCCAGGACGACCTCTTCTTCTGCGCGCAGGGCATGGTCCGCGTCGTGCTGTTCGACCGGCGCGAGGACTCGCCCACGCACGGCACCGCCTGGAGCATCGACATCGGCGACGACAACCCGTGCGCCGTCTATGTGCCCGGGCGCACCGCGCACGGCTACGAGTCGCTGACGGATTGCCTCTTCTGCTACCACGTCACGCACGAGTACAACCCCGACGACGAGAACACGTTCCCATGGAACGACGAGCGCGTCGCGCACCTCTGGTCGACCGACTCGCCGATCCTCTCCGCCCGGGACGTGATGGACGGATGACCGTGCTCGTCACGGGTGCGGGCGGCCAGGTCGGCCGTGCCGCCCTGCGCGAGCTGGGCGACCGCGGCATCGGCCTGCGGCACGCCGATCTCGACGTCAC
>CAZPQP010000085.1:0-8454 GCA_964588635.1 uncultured Bifidobacterium sp. | reverse complement strand
CGGGGGACGCCGAACTCGCCGAGCGCCTCACGCGCGAGCACATCCTCGCGTCGCCCGTGCCGGCGTAGTCCGCGCCGCCTCCGCGGGAGGGGAGGCGGCGCGGATGATGCGTCGCTACTTGAGCACCTCGTACGCCGTCAGCGTGGCCTTGCCCGTCGAGGAACCGGCGGAGCCCTTGCACGTCACCTTGGCAGACCACTTCGTGCCGGCAGGACCGGTGAACGCGCCGGCGGCGAGCGCCTTGAACGTCGCCGTGCCTTTCGCGTTGGCCGTGGCCTTGCCGAGGTCGATCGTGCCGCCGCCGGTGATCGTCCCAGTGCAGGCGGCGCCAGGCGTGCTGGCGACCTTCACAACGACGGGCTTGTTCGTCGGGGCGAGGTTGCCGATGGTGGCGAAGTTGCTGATCGGCTTGCTCTTCGGCTTGAGCTTGACGGAACCACCCTTGCCCTTGTCGCCGCCGGCGCGCTGAAGCGCGTGCACGACATCGGCGGTGCGAAACACCGGCTGGCGCTTGCCCTTCGAGCTGTTGATCGGCTCAGGCAGCGGCCAGTCGGACTTCTCGACCTGCTGAAACTGGCTGAAGAAGCCGTCGTACCGGCCCGTGCCACCGGTGAACACGAAGTCCATCGTCGACGTCTGGGTGCCGCCCGTGATCACCCGGGTCTGGTGCATCGACCCGAAGACCGCGTCGCCACCCGGGAACTGCAGGACCATCGTGCAGTCCTGCGAGCCGGTGGCGTCGGCCGTGCCGTTCGTGGTCGCGTACGTCGTCGTGACGCCGCTCAGGTAGATCGAGCACGTGATGGTCATCAGCCCGTTGGCCTTCGTCGTGTTGTCGACGGCCGGGACGGCGTCCTTGAGCGTGGTCTGCTTGCCGAAGGGCGCAGTGCACACCTGCGCATCGCCCTCGCCGGTGCAGGTCTTCTCACCTTGCTGGTCGCCGAGGCTCACGCCGTTCATCGGCTGCCCCTTGAGCGAGAAGTCGAGGGTGGCAGGCGCAGCGGCGGCGATCGACGCACCTGCGAGGACCATGAGGAAGGCTGTGACTACGGCCAGAGAGAAGGTTTTCATGGGGCGATTCAAGCGCCCCGGCCAGGCCGCGTCAATGGTGTTCGCGGGCTCGCGGCGGCTGGGGGAGCCCGGGCGCTACGCGACCGTGCCGTCGAGGATCTGGAGCGTCTTCAGGTCCGAGTAGAAGTCGAGTGCGTAGTCGCCGCCCTCGCGACCGATGCCGCTGATGCCCGCGCCGCCGAACGGCGCGGTGAGATCGCGCACGAGGAAGCAGTTGACCCAGAAGGTGCCGGCGCGCACCGCGCGGCCGATGCGGTCGGCGCGCTCGGCGTCGGCGGTGAAGAGGATGCCGGACAGGCCGTACGCGGTCGAGTTGGCAAGCGCGACGGCCTCCTCCTCGGTCGTGAACGTCTGGATCGTCAGCACGGGGCCGAAGACCTCGTTCTGCACGATCTCGCTGTCGTTCGACCGCGGGCGGATGAGCGTCTGCTCGTACCAGTTGCCACCGAGGTCCGACACCTTGCCGCCGCGCAGGATCTCGTCGCCGTTGGCGCGCGCACGATCGACGAAGCCGGCGACGCGCGCCAGGTGGTCGGGATGGATCAGCGGGCTGATCGTCGTGGCCTCGTCGTGCGGGTCGCCGAGCACCTGCGCGTCGACGTTGCGGTGGAAGCGCTCGAGGAAGGCATCGACGACCGACTCCTCGACGAGCAGCCGCGTGCCGGACAGGCACACCTGCCCGGCATCGTCGTACTGCAATGCGGCCTTGGCGGCAGCGGCGTCGAGGTCGGCGTCGGCGAAGACGAGGAACGGATTCTTGCCGCCGAGCTCCGCGGTGAACGGGACGATGTTCTCGGCGCCGGCGCGGCCGATGATGCGCGCGGTCTCGGGCGAGCCGGTGAACGACAGGCGCCGCACGCGACGATCGGTGGTGAGCGCCGCGCCGACCTCCTCGCCGATGCCCTGCACGAGGTTGAACACGCCGGGCGGGAAGCCCGCCTTGTCCACGAGGTCGAACAGCAGCGAGCACGACAGCGGCGACCACTCGGCAGGTTTGAGGATCACGGTGCAGCCGGCGGCGAGCGCGGGCGCGCACTTCCACGTGGAGAGCATGAACGGCGCGTTCCACGGGGTGATCACGACGGCCGGGCCGCTCGGGTTGCGCACCACGCGGTTGGTGGTGCCGTTCGACTCCCAGACGCGCTCGGTGTACGCGCAGGCGAGGTCGGCGTAGGCGCGGAAGTTGCGGGCACCGCGGCCGATCACGCGGGCCTTGAGCGAGCGCTCGAGCATCGCCATGTCCCAGCACTCCACCTCGGCGATGTGGTCGACGTGCTCGTCGATCAGGTCGGCGAGCCGGTGGAGATACGGCGCGCGGCCCTCAGGGCCGAGCGCAGCCCAGGCGGGGAAGGCGCGCACGGCGGCGCTGATCGCCGCGTCGGCGGTGGCGGCATCGCCGCGACACACCTCGGCGAGCAGCGACCCGTCGATCGGGGAGCGATCCTCGAACGTCGCCGGGCTGCCCACGCGCTGCCCGTCGATGTAGTGCTCGGGCGAGACCGTGTGGCCGTGGACCTCGACCCGACGGCTCACGCCTCGCCCCGCAGATCCGCGATGGTCTCGAGGTCGTCCACCGAGTAGGCGAACGTGAAGCGGTAGCCCTTGCCGACCTTCACGGGTGCGAGTGCGATGTGCTCCTCGTTGGGTGCGTCGCCGAACGTCAGGGTTGCCTCGCCCTCCCAGATCGCGGAGATCGAGCGGTCGTATGACTTGGCGCGCACGAGCTCGTGCACGGCTGGGGTGTCGTGCGTGCCGGCGGCGAGCTGCGGGAAGTGGCGGCGGTTCACCAGCGGCGGCGCGTTGTGCTCGGGTCCGCCGGCGCTCTCGCCCGTCAGCTTCACGGTCGCCTCGATCAGGCGCCGATCGTTCGCGGCCATCGTGCCGCCGAACGTCGAGCCGGCCGCGATCGCCGGGTCGGCCAGCGTGCCGAGGCCGAACGTGCGGGTCATCCAGACGGAGCCGAGCTTCTTCGGGAAGCCCTGGATCCAGCCGCGCACGAGGGCGAAGTCGCGATCGACCCAGATGTAGGGGCACGTCGTGACGTGCTCGTCGCCGAGCATGCCGTTGACGACGATGAACGCCTCCTTGTACTGGCTGCGCGCGGGATCGACCAGCTCGTTCTGATCGGTCGTGCACGACTGCCAATCGGCGAAGATCACCGCAGCGCGGCCCGGATCGGCTGCGTAGGGCTCCATGCCGGGCGGCAGTACCGCCGCGACGGCAGCGGGATCTGCCCAGTAGTCGATGACCAGGAAGTCGCCGACGTAGTGCCACGGCGGCGACGGCACGAGGCTCGCGCTTCCGGTGGGGGAGAGGGGGAGGCTGTAGCCCTTGCTCATGCGTGGTCCTTGGCAGTCAGTGGTCGAGTCGAAGTCGGTTCAGTCGGCGAGCGGCGGCAGCGGCGTGCCCTGCGCCTCGAGCTGGTGGCGCTCCGAGTGCACGGCGGCCTCGTCGAAGCGGAAGTACGAGCGCGGCGGCAGGATGCCCCAGGTGTTCGAGCCGAAGGCGTCATCGGCCCACTCGCGCGGCGTGTGCGGCAGGCGCAGGATCTCCATGTCGCAGTAGAGCTCGACGAACAGGTTCTCCTCGGGGATGCGCACGTAGGCGCAGAGGTTGCGCGCCAGGTTGTGATGCACCGGGCCCCAGCCGAGCCAACGGCCGTGCCGACCGAGGTGGTCGAGGAACACGCGCAGCTGACCCCAGTCGACGATGTCGAAGGCGATGTGGTGGAAGTGCGCGGGACCCTTGCCGACGATCGCCATCTGGTGATGCTCCGGGTGCACGTGGAACCAGATGCCCGCCTCGCCGAGCTTGTCGGACACGTGCATGCCCATGACGTCGGTGTAGAAGGCGGTCATCTCGGCGATGTTCGGCGCGAGCACGTTGACGTGGCCGAGGCGGCGCGGGTGCATGCCGAAGGGCGGCTCGTTGCGGCGCCCGGCATCGGGCCAGAGCTCGATCGGCAGCCGCTCGCGGAAGGCCAAGAGCTGCAGGCCACGGCCGGAGGGGTCGCTGAAGCGCAGCGAGCCGTCGGGTTCGCGGGTGTAGTGCACGCTGCACGCGTCGAGGTGCCGCGCGGCGTCCTCGAGCGAGCAGTCGGGGGCGAGCTCCCACGCGCTGTGGTCGTGGTCGGGCTCGGCGTCCTGCACGAGCTCGAGGCAGTAGTCCTCCGAATCCGCGCGCAGCAGCGAGCGGCCGGGCTCCTTCGCGACGACCTCGAGGCCGAACTGCACCGACCAGCGAGCGGTGGCCTCATCGATGTCGAGCACGCGCAGGCAGGCGTGGTGCAGGTCGTGGAGTCGGATGCTCATGTCATACCTCCCCGGCGGCGACGCGCCGCTCGGCCTCGTCCTCGGGAATCGCGAGCGCGACGTGCAGCGTGTTCGCGGAGGTCTCGGGCTGGTCGCCCGGACCCGTCAGGTCCACATTCCAATCGACGACCGTGTTGCGGAGTGCGGGGAAGCCCGCGATCTCGACCTCGACGACATCGCCGACGTCCATCGGGCGCGAGTTGGCCGGCGTGCCGGTCAGCACGACATCGCCCGGCACGAGCGTGATCACGCGGCACAGATCGGCGAGCTGGTAGCGGTAGTCCCAGATCAGGTCGTCGGCATCGCCCTGCTGCACCACTTCGCCGTTGACGCGCGTCGTGAGGGTGAAGCCGTCGTCGGGCGTCCACTGGTTGGCGGTCACCATCGCAGGGCCGATCGGCAGGAAGCCGTCCTGGCCCTTCACGCGCAGCATTGAGCCGCGGTCGGCGTGGCGGAAGTCGTGCAGGCCGACGTCGTTGGCAGGGGCGAAGCCGGCGACGTACTCGTGCACGTGCTCGGCCTTGACGCCCTTCATCTCGCGGCCGACGACGACGGCGATCTCGCCCTCGTAGTTGAGGAACCGCGTGCCGTGCGGGCGACGCAGCTCGCCGAGGTGCCCGTTGAGCGTGGTGGGGGGCTTCATGAAGTACGACGGCTCGGGCGGCGTGTTGGCCTTGTACTCCGTCAGGCGCGACTGGTACGTGAGGTGCACGGCGATGATCTTGGTCGGCTCGACCGGGGCCAGCCAGTGTGCGCCGTCGGCGGCGACCTCGGTGCCGTTCTCGAGGACGACGACGCCGTCGTCCTTGAGCTCGCCCCAGTGGGGCTCGCCGTGGTGGAGGATGCGGACACGCAGCATCAGGCCGCCTCGCCGTTCGTCGTCGCCGTGCTGCCTGTGCGGTCCATGTGCCCTCCCGGCCGGATCCCCGGTGCCTGCGGGGGATCGTAGTTCTCTGCGCTGTCCCGACGGAGCGACACCGCGAATTCTGGATACTGTATCCAATCCATCGTGCGAAGGGAACCCCCTCAGGCATGCTCCCCACGAGGCGGCGGAGGAGGGAATCGCGGAGCACCCGCGAAGGAGCCGCGAGATCCATGCCCCACGGGGCACCAGCAAGGGGGAGCACATATGGGCGCGCAAGCGCAGGGAGGCGAGAAGCTCGGTTCGGGCAATCTCAGCCTGCTCGACGTCATCGCGCAGTCGATCGGGTTCATCGGACCCGTCTTCGCGGCTGCGTTCTTCATCCCGACGATCGTCGGCCTGTCGGGGAAGGGCGCCGGCATCGCCAGCCCGATCTCGATCCTGCTGACGATGATCGGCATGTGCGCGATCGCCTGGATCATCTCGCGCTTCGCGCGACGCATCCACGCGGCGGGCTCGCTGTACGACTACGTCACGGAGGCGTTCGGCGAGCGCGTCGGCTTCGTCGCGGGCTGGGTCTACTACGGCGGCGTGATCGCCCTGACCCTCGCCATCGGCCTCGCCTTCGGCGGCTTCCTGCAGGGCACGCTGATGATCTACGACGTCGACATCGCCTGGTACTGGCTGTCGATCGCCTTCTGGGTCGTCGCCGGTCTGATGCTGTTCCGCGGCGTCGCGATCTCGACCCGCGTGCAGCTCGTGCTCGGTCTCGGCTCGTTCATCATCATCCTCGCCTTCTCGATCTGGGTGATCCTGAAGGTGGCCGGCGACACCGGCCTCAGCGGCGAGCCGTTCAATCCCAGCTCGTCGTTCGACGGCTGGAACGGCATCTTCTTCGGCATCCTCTACGCCGCGATCATGTTCATCGGCTTCGAGTCCTCGGCGAACCTCGCCGAGGAGACCAGCAATCCGCGCAAGCACATCCCGCGCGCGATCTTCGGCTCGACGATCGCCGTCGGCATCTTCTACATCATCGTCACGTACTCGCAGGCCGTCGGCTTCGGGCTCGACGTCAACGCGTGGCTCGAGGCGTTCCCGCCGCTCTACGCCCTGTCGGCCGACCCGGTCTACGGCGGCAGCCGCTTCGGCGAGCTGGTGCAGTGGCTCGTGGTGATCGACATCGCCGCCGTCGGTCTCGGCACGGCGACGGGCTCCAGCCGCGGCCTGTTCGCGCTGGCGCGTGACGGTCGCCTGCCGGCCTTCTTCGCGAAGGTGCATCCGAAGTACAAGACGCCGTACGTGGCCTCGACCATCCTGGCCGTCGTCTCGATCGTCCTGATCGCGATCGTGGCCTGGACCAACGGCCTGCTGACGGTCACCGAGATGGATCCGGGCGCGTGGTACCCGCTCTTCAACTGGCTCGCCACGTTCGGCGGCTTCATGCTCGTCGCCGTCTACGTCGCGATCTGCGTGGCGGCCTTCAAGGGCATGCCGGGCGAGTCGACCGGTCTGCTCGCCCTCGCGGGCGTCATCGGCGGACTCGTCTCGCTGGGCGCCCTGTACGGCGTGATCTCGCTCTACTGGGGCTCGGGCACGTCGTACGCGAACATCTGGTGGATCGCGATCATCTGGCTGGCGCTCGGCCTGATCGTCACGGTCGTGCTCGGCTCCCGTGGAGCCTTCAAGCGCACCACGGTGTAGCGCAGTGCATGGCGGGGGTCCGGGGCTTCGGCTCCGGGCCCCCTTCTGCGTTTTGGGCGGCAGGGTCGGGGACGGTACGCTTCCCGCGATGGCCATCAACGCCGACCCCGTGATCGACCCGGAGCGCCGCCAGCGGCTGCTCGACATCGTCGACGAGATCGGTCCCGCCTTCCGCGAGCGGGCACCCCGCTACGACCGCGAGGCGTCGTTCCCGTTCGAGAACTTCGACGACCTCTACGACGCGGGCTTCTACGGCCTCTGCATCCCGACCCGCTACGGCGGTCTCGGCGCGTCGTTCAACGACTACATGCACATCGGCGCGGCGATCGGCGCGTACTGCCCGATGACGGCGCTGACGTTCAACATGCACACGCAGACCGTGCTCTGGACGGGCGTCGCCGCCGACGATCTCGACATGAGCGACGAGCACCGCGCCGCGCACGAGGCGCTGCGTGCCGAGCTGTATCGCCGCATCATCGAGGAGAAGGCGCTGCAGTCGCAGCCGCTCAGCGAGGGCATCGCCCAGGGTGCCACGCGTGGCTTCGCGACGACGGCCGAGAAGGTCGATGGGGGCTACAAGGTCAACGGCCGCAAGATCTTCGCCTCGCTCTCGGGTGCGGCCTCCGACTACAACATCACCTGCGTCGAGACCAGCGAGGACGAGATCCTGTTCCTCGCGATCTCCGCCGACGACCCGGGCGTCGAGATCGTCGGCGACTGGGATCCGCTCGGCATGCGCGGCACGGTCTCGCGCACGCTGCTCTTCAAGGACGCCTTCGCGGCCGACGACGCGGTGCTGCTGCCGCCCGGCATCTACAACCAGCTCGCCGAGCGCTGGCCCTACGTCTACATGACGCTGACGCCCGCCTACATGGGACTGTCGAAGGCCGTCATCGACTTCGTGCGCGACTACATGTCGTCGCAGGCGCCGCCCGGCGTCACCTCCCGCCGCGACGTCCCGCAGAAGCAGCAGGGCTGGGCCGAGCTGCAGATCATGTACGAGCGCAGCCGCGCGCTGTTCGACAAGGTCGTCGACGAGGCGCGCGTCGATCCGACGCCGGACATGGTGGCGCGCGCGCTGGCCGCGAGCTACACGACGATGGAGACCGCGCCGGAGATCGCCTCGCTGGCGATCCGCACGTGTGGTGGCCTCTCGATGCTCAAGGAGTTCCGCCTCGAGCAGTACTACCGCGACGCCCGCTGCGGCTCGCTGATGCTGCCGTGGAGCGCCGAGGTCTGCCTGCACCGCCTCGGCCGGCACGGGATCTTCCCCGACGACGCGGAGTAGCGTGCTCCGCGACGTCGACGAGACGCCGGTCGCCTGGCGCGAGGCGGGGGACGGGCCGCTCGTGCTGTTCCTGCACGGTCTCGGGGCGACGCGGACCAGCTGGGATGCGCAGCTCATCGCGCTTGCCGACGACTACCGCTGCGTGGCGTGGGACCTGCCGGGCTATGGCGCGTCGCCACCGCTCGCCGACCTCACCCTCGAGGCGGCGGCCGACAGCGCCG
>CAZPQP010000084.1:0-8463 GCA_964588635.1 uncultured Bifidobacterium sp. | reverse complement strand
CCGTCCGAGATCGGACTGGTCGACGGCGAGAACGGCCAGCTGATCTACCGCGGCCACGACGCCGAGGTCCTGGTGCGCGAGAACTGCTTCGAGGAGGTCGCGTACCTCCTGTGGACCGGTCGCCTGCCGAACGAGGCCGAGCGGCAGGAGCTCCGCGACACCATCTTCGCGGCCATGCGCCACGTCTCCGACGATCAGTCGATCCTGAACACGCTCAATCCCGACGCGATCCCGATGGACTCGGTCCGCTCGGCGATCAGCGCCTGGGGCGCCACGCGCCATCTCGACGAGGGCGGCACGCTCGCCGACGCGCAGGCCGCGCTCGGCGCGATCGCCGGCTCCGTCGCGCTGCTCGGCGCCCGCCGCGCCGGCGTGACCCCGGGTGAGATCAAGGCCGACGACTCCGTGGCGCGCGCCTACCTGCGCGTGATGAACGGCGCCGAGCCGACGGACGCCCAGGTCGGTGCCCTCGACGCGTACCTCGTCCTGACGGCCGAGCACGGCATGAACGCCTCGACGTTCACCGGCCGCGTGATCGTCTCGACCGCCTCCGACATCGGCTCCGGCCTCGTCGGCGCGATCGGCGCGCTCAAGGGCAAGCTGCATGGCGGCGCCCCGAGCCATGTCTCCTCGATGATCGACGAGATCGGCACCCCGGAGAACGCCGAGCCGTGGCTGCGCGACAAGATCGAGAAGAAGGAGCGCCTGATGGGCTTCGGGCACCGCGTCTACAAGACGTACGACCCGCGCGCCCGCGCCCTCGGCGAGGTCGCCGAGCGCCTCGGCGAGGACGATGAGCGCCTCGCGCTCGCCCGTCACGTCGAGACGACCGCCCTCGAGCTGCTGCACGAGTACAAGCCCGACCAGCGCCTCTACACGAACGTCGAGTACTACGCGGCCGCCGTGCTGGAGACGATCAAGCTCGATCCGGGCCTGTACACGCCGACGTTCGCGGTGTCGCGCACGGCGGGCTGGACGGCGCACATGCTGGAGCAGATCCAGTATCCGCGCCTGATCCGCCCCCAGGTCGACTACGTCGGCCCGATGCCCAGCTGAACCCGCTGAGCGCGTAGGTGGATAGCCGCAGCCGTTCGGCGGTGGCCTACGAGAATCGCTGATCGCCGGCCTCCGACAATGGGGGCATGTTCAGCACGCGACCCCTTGACTCCGCCGTTCCGACGACGCGGCATGGGCGGGTCGGGCTGTGCTGGACTGCGGCGGCAGCGGTGCTCGGCATCGCCGCCCAGGCATCCGGGCTGCGCGCAGGCGGACTCATCCCCGCAGTGCGGCCTGTGATCGATGGTCATGGCGTTCCCCCGACGGGGTGGTTCGAGTGACCCTGCCGCCGCATGCACGCGTGTGGCGCGCGACACCGTTGACGGCCGGTGTCGCGCGCCCACCACGTCTGCACGCAGTTGCTGACGACGCATCCGCCTCAGGTGCGCGCACCGTGGCTTTGGCGTCGACGTCGCCTGCGATCACCGCGCCGGCGGCCGAGCTGGTGCCGCCCGGCCGCTGGACGATCGATCCGGATCACTCGACGGTCGGCTTCGTCGTGCGCCACCTCGGCATCACCAAGCTGCGCGGGCGCTTCTCCGATCTGGTGGGGACGATCGTGGCCGAGCAGGGCGGCGTCGGCGGATCGGCGACGGTCGTCGCCAACAGCCTCGAGACGGGCAGCGTTCCGCGGGACAAGCACGTCAAGGGACCCGACTTCCTGCAGGTCGAGGCGCATCCGCACATCGTCTTCACCATCACGGGCGTGCGTCCGAACTCCGGCGACTTTGTCGTGGATGGCACGCTCGAGCTGCACGGCGAGACACGGCCGCTCGTCTTCCACGCCACCAGCGGCGGCATGGCGAAGGATCCGTACGGGCACGATCGCGTCGGGATCTCCATGACCGCCGGGATCCTGCGCAGCGACTACGGCATCCGCTTCGATCCGACGGGTGCGCTGGTCAGCGACGAGGTCGAGCTCGAGATCGACCTCTCGCTCGTGCGCCAGCCGGAGTACCTGCGCGACGCCGAGCGGCGCCACCAGGACATCACGCAGTAGCGCGCCTACTGCGGTTCGAGCACCTCGGCGCCGAGCGCGGCGCGAATCGCCGGCAGCACCTCGTCGTCCTCGGGATAGCCCTTGCGCCCCTCGGCGTGCTTCGAGTAGACCATCGTGCCGTCGATCTCAACGTCGTACACGCCGCCCCGGCCGGGGATCAGCGTGAGCTCGCTGAGGATCGGGCCCCAGCCGCCGAGGATCTTCGCCGCGAGACTCGCGGCGTGCGGTGTCGCGCCTCAGGGGACGCAGTAGGTGAAGCGGATCGCGTGGATCGGATTGATCGCCATACGCCGCACTCTAGCCCGCGGGCACGCACGGCGGAAGGCGCCTAGACTGGCGCGATGGCAGCTGCCGAGGAGACGAGTTGGCCCGAGCACCCGACGCGGGCGGAACGCCGCGCCATGGGCAAGGCCGCGCGCGCCGTGCTTCCGCTGGAGGGCCTGGCCGAGCTCGCGCCCGTGGCGAGCGGCCGCGACCCCGTCGCGCTGACCGTGGCCGCCGATGTGGATCGCCTGCCGTGGCTCGTGCCGATCCGGCACGGACGGATGCTGCGCAGCCCCTTCACGTTCTACCGCGGTTCGGCGGGGCTGATGGCCTATGACCTCGCGCAGTCGGCGCACAGCGACCTCCGGGTGCAGCTCTGCGGCGATGCGCATCTCCTCAACTTCGGGCTGTACGGCTCGCCCGAGCGCGCGCTCGTGTTCGACCTCAACGACTTCGACGAGACGCTGCCCGGGCCGTTCGAGTGGGACGTCAAGCGCCTGATCGCGAGCATGATCATCGCCGCGCGGGATCGCGGCTTCAAGCCCAAGCAGCAGCGCGAGATCGCACGCGCCACCGCCGAGCGCTACCGCACGGCGATGGCCGAGTTCGCCGCGATGACCGCGCTCGAGACCTGGCATGGGCAGCTCGAGGTCGACGTCGCGGTCAAGAGCGTCGCCGACACGGAGTGGCGGCGCTTCGTCGAGCGCGCCGCCGATCGCGCCCGCGGCAAGGATCACCTGCAGGCGGTCTCGCGCTTCACCGAGGTCGTCGACGGGCGGCGCAGGATCGTGGCCGACCCGCCGCTGATCGTGCCGCTCAACGACATGCGGGACATCGTCGGGGAGGATCCCGAGGCGCTGGCACGTCATGTGTTCCTCGACTACCTCGCGTCGGTGCGCGACGACGTGCGCGTGCTGCTCGACCGCTACACGTACGTCGATTCCGCGATCAAGGTCGTGGGCGTCGGCTCCGTCGGGACGCGCTGCGTGATCGTCCTCCTCCAGGGTGCGGACGAGAACGATCTGCTGTTCCTGCAGGTCAAGGAGGCCGGCGCGTCGGTGTTCGAGCCGTACCTCGGTGCGTCGGCGTACACGCACCACGGACAGCGCGTCGTCGCCGGGCAGCGGCTGATGCAGTCGGCCAGCGATGCCTTTCTCGGCTGGGCGACCGGACCGGTCGGGCGGACGTACTACTGGCGCCAGCTGCGCGACTGGAAGGGCTCAGCGGACGTGGACCAGATGAGCGCCAAGCTGCTGCGCCTGTACGGCATCGTCTGCGCACGCACGCTCGCCAAGGCGCACGCGCGCTCCGGCGACCGCGTCGCGATCAGCGGGTACCTCGGCTCGTCCGGGCGCTTCGACGACGCGCTCGTCGCCTTCGGCGAGGCCTACGCCGATCGCAACGAGCAGGACTTCGCCGCGCTGCAGGCGGCGGTCGCGGACGGTCGGGTCGAGGCCCGGGACGACGCCGACGCTACAGTCCCGTCCTGATGAGCGCCAGCGCACCCGAGTCGCCGCCGCGCGGCGTCGTGATCCTCGCGACGCTGATCCTCGGTGCCGCCGTCGCGAACATGAACCTGTCGGTCGCCAACGTGGCGCTGCCGACGATCGGTCGCGACCTCCAGGCGTCGCAGGTGTCGCTCAACCTCGTGGCCGTCGGCTTCACGCTGGGCCTGGCCGCCTCGGTGCTGTACCTCGGCGCCGTCGCCGACCGCTACGGCCGGCGTCTGATGCTGATCGGCGGCCTCGCGCTGTCGATCCCGACGGCGCTCCTCGCCGCGTACGCGCCGAACATCGAGATCCTCGTCCTCGCGCGCATCGGCGGCGGTATCGCAGCCGGCATGGCGTTCCCGGTGACGCTCTCGATCGTCGTCGCGCTCTTCCGGGGTCAGACGCAGACGCGGGCGATCGCCATGTGGACCGGTATCGGCTGCGGCGCCTCCGCGCTCGGCCCCGCCGTCGCGGGCTACCTGCTCGAGCAGTACGGGTGGGGCTCGGCGTTCTCGCTGACGGTGCCGATCGCCATCGTCGCATTCGTGCTCGCGCTGGTGTTCATCCCGCGCTCGCTCGGCGAGGAGACGCGACCCGTCGACCATCTCGGAGGGGTGCTGTCGGTACTGGCGATCGGGCTGCTGACGCTCGGCCTGCACTTCGTGTCGGTGCCTGCGAACCTGCGCTTCGGCCTGATCGTGCTCCTCGCCAGCGCCGTCGGGTTCGTGCTCTTCTTCTGGCGGCAGCGGCGCGCGCCGAATCCGCTCTTCGACCTCGCGATCGCGTCGCGCCGGATCTTCTGGGTCGCGGCGCTGACGGGCCTGATCGTGTTCGGCACGCTCATCGGCTCGATGTTCATCGGCCAGCAGTACGTGCAGAACGTGCTCGGCTACTCCACGTTCGAGGCCGGGGTCGCGGCGCTGCCGCTGAGCATCACCATGGTGCTCGTCTCGCCGCTCGCCGCACGGATGATCCGCGTCCAAGGCTCGCGCGTCACGATGGCCGTCGGCGTCGCCATCGTGCTGGTCGGCATCGCGCTGATGTTCACGTGGCACGAGGGCGCGTCGTACTGGCCGGTCGGCATCGCCTACGGCGTGATCGGCGTCGGCATCGGCCTGTCCGGCACCCCGGCCTCGCGCTCGATCATGTCCGCCGTCCCGGCGCATCGCGCGGGCATGGGGTCGGGCATGACCGACCTCCAGCGCGACCTCGGCGCGGCTGTGATGCAGTCGATCCTCGCGATCTTCCTGACGCGCGAGTACACGTCGTCCGTCGATGCGCAGCTCGCCGCGCTGCCGCCCGACCAGCGCAGCAGGATCAGCGAGGAGACGGCGAGCATCCTGCAGGACTCGTTCGGCGGGGCGGAGGTCCTCGCGCAGAAGTTCCCGCAGTACGGCGACGCGATCATCGAGGGCGCCCGCCAGGCCTTCATCGCCGGCTCGGGCGCCGCCATCGCCGTCGCGCTCATCGCCGTGGCGATCGGCCTGCTCGTCACGTGGTTCGGCTTCCCGCGCAAGCAGCAGGAGCTCGAGCTCGAGGCCGGCTACGCCGAGGAGACGTAGGACGACGGGAACACCTCGAGGTGGCTCGGTCGGAAACGACCGATTCACCTCGAGGTGATCCCGTCGCCTGAGTTGATCAAGCTCGCCAGCAGCGGCATCGTCTATCGAAGCGGATACACACGAGGCGACGCGATGACCTCGAGGTGAATCGGTCCTTTCGGACCGAGCCACCTCGAGGCCTTCGCGTCGTCGAGCGCGATCAACCCAGCGGCTATCGCGCCGAGAGGAGGAGCTACTTCGCCTCGGCGATCGGCTTGCTCGGGTCGAAGATCACCCACGACGCGTAGAGGCCGATCAGCGTCATGGCGACGGCGACGATGCCGTAGGTGATGCCGGACAGGAAGCCGGTCGTGGCGATGCTGATGATCACCGTGGCGAGGTAGATCCAGAACCACGGGCGCTGCGTGCCGTTGAAGCGCGTGATGCCACCGAGGCAGATCAGCGAGAAGACGTAGCCGGCGAGCGGGAAGATCCACAGCAGCACGAGCCACGGGTTGCGGCCCGACAGGCGCGCCCATCGGGTGAAGTTGGCGAACGGGATGAAGGCCAGCCAGCCGTTCGGGATGCCGGATGCCTCACAGGTCCGCATGACGCGGATGCCGATCACGATCCAGCCGACGATCGAGATCAGACTGAGAATGGTTCCTTCAGTTGCACCCATGGTCGTTGCTCCTCGTGGAATGCGGGGGTATGGGGCGACGTACGCCGAGGGGCGCGCGAATCCTGCCGCGGACCCGAGAACGCAAAAGGGGGTGGTGCCGGAGCACCACCCCCTCGGTATTGCGTCTATCCAAGCGGTTCTAGGCGTTGTCGGCGACGCCCGTCATCGGCTTGGTGGGATCGAAGATCATCCACTGCGCGGCGATCATCAGGACCGCCGAGACCAGCAGGGCGATGATCAGCAGCGCGCCGTCGAAGAGACTGGTGATGCCCCAGCCGCCGAGCGTGAAGATCAGGAAGACCCAGAACCACGGCGACTTCGTGCCGGTGTGCTCCGAGATCTTGTTGAGCCAGATCAGCTCGAGGACCACGCCGACGATCGGGATGATGAACAGCAGCACGAGCCAGGGGTTCTTGCCGGCGAGGCGCGCCCAGCGCGTGAAGTTGAGCAGCGGGACGAACGAGAGCCAGCCGTTGCCGATGCCGGAGGCCTCGCAGAGCTTCATCAGGCGGATGCCGACGATGATCCAGCCGACGATGCTGATGATGCCGAAGATAGTGATCTCAGTGGTGCCCATGGAATCCAACCCTCCGTTGGAGAACGTGCGTAACACAGGGGTATTCCGCATAACGGTCGGATTTCCTGCCGCCCGCAGGGCGCGGTTCGGTAGCATCGGCAGCAGATGGCAGGCGACGGCGACATCCAGTGCGGCCTCTGCCGCCGCAATCTCCTGACGGGCGAGCGCCCGCACGCGTATCTCGACGCGAAGTCGGGGCAGCAGGTGATGGTCTGCCCGCTGTGCGCGGAGCGCGCGGAGCGGAACGGCTGGCAGCTGCTGGATGAGGCGCCGGTGCAGGTCGCGGCGATCGCGGACGACTCGGATCGCACGGTGCGGCTGCTGAAGGCCCAGGTGAATGCGCTGCAGTCGCAGCTGGAGACGGCCGTCGAGACGATCGAGGAGACGCGCGATCACTCGTCGTCGCACGAGACGGAGATCGACACGCTGGCGGCGCGGCTCACCGATGCCGAGACCGAGGGTGCCGCGCTGCGTGCGGCGGTCGCCGAGCTCGAGCGGCGCCTCGAGCAGACGCAGCACGCGCTGGAGGAGTCGCAGGCCGCCCAGCAGACGGTGATGCGCGCGCGCCGGCGCGAGGCCGACGAGGTCTATCTGGCGGGGATCGCGGCCGAGGTCTTCAACCGCGCACCGCAGGCCGCGACGATCGGCCTGCTCGTCGGCCTGCATGGCACACCGGCGGTGCGCATCGACGTCGAGGGCATCGAGCTGCCGCGGCGCGTGCAGATCCGCTTCGGCTGGCCGCAGGGCGGGCGCGACTATCGCATCGAGGTCGATCTCGTCGCGCGGCGCTTCGATCTCGTCGATCTCGTGCCGGGTGGCGATGGGCGCCTGGTCGAGCTGACGTCGCCGTTCCACCCGAATGCGGAGTGGATCGACGGGCGCATCGTCACAGCGCCGGCCGAGCCGACGATGATGTAGCGCGCCTCGGGCGCTCCGGGTGCGCTGCTGCGCGCGTGTCCCGCGCGTGTGCGTGCCCTTTCGATCGCGGCGCATCGCTCGCCGGTGCGTGCGATCGCGGCACGGTGCGGGCATGCGACGCGGGCAGGCCACCATCGAGCTCCTGGTGCTGCTGGGCCTCGCGATCGCGTTGACCGTCGTCGTCGCGGTTGCGGCGCGTGCCGACGCGGGCGCGCTGCGTCGCCACCTCGTCGAGTCGATCCCGGGGCACCGTCCCGAGCGTCGTGATGATCGCTGGGCACTGCGCAGCGATCCCTACGGACCGCTGATCCGCCGCTACGTCCCGACGCTGGTGCTCGAGCGCGACCGCTACGGCGAGGATGCGGCGGTGCCGTCGGATCCGGGCGCCTGCCGCCAGCCGTGGTGCGCGGCGCTCGGAACGGGCCGCCCCACGATCTTCACGCACCTCGTGCGGCGACCGGGTGCCACGTACATCCAGTACTGGTTCTACTACCCCGACTCGAAGACCCTGCACGCCCCGTTCCCGGAGCTGCGGGGCTACCACCGCGACGACTGGGAGGGCCTGATCGTGCGCATTCCCGACGACGGCGCACCAGCCGCGCGCGTCACGGCGCACCAGGGCCTGGTCGGCTCGGCCCGCGGCTGGACCGTCTCCGCCGGCGGCGCCACGCTGGCCTCCAACCCCGGCTGGCGTCCGATCACCGAGCATCCGGAGATCTACCGCGCCGCCGGCTCGCACGCGAACGGCTTCACCCGCGAGGGCATCGACGTGCCGCTGGACCGCTGGAACGGCGACCTCGCGCGGATCCCCTGGCGCTCCTTCACGCTGATCGCCGCCGACACGGCCCCGGCTCTGCGGATCCGCTACGACCCCGCGGCGTCTCCGCCGTGGATGAAGGAGCTGTGGTCGAACCCGGAGTCGACAAGTACGGGCC
>CAZPQP010000083.1:0-8582 GCA_964588635.1 uncultured Bifidobacterium sp. | reverse complement strand
TCGTCGTCCATCGCGTCAAGTACCGCGGCCCGTCGCTGCGCCAGCTGCCCGGCGATCGCATCCGGCAGGCGCCGACAACGGCGCGGAAGCTCGCGGTGCGCGCCGCGCTCGCACCGCAGCGCCTGTTCCTGCCCGACGCCAACGCGCCGTGGCTGGCCGACGTCGTCCCGGCCGCGCTGAAGCTGCTGAAGACGGGCCGCTTCGACGCGTTCATCACGACGACGCCCCCGCATACCGTTGCCGTGGCGGGCCGGCTGATCCGCGCCCGCACCGACGTACCGTGGATCGCCGACTGGCGCGACCCGTGGCTCACGCACGCCGATCTCGATCTGTCGCGCGCCGACGTGCGCGCCAAGCAGGCCGCGATCGCACGACTGGCCGGCTGGTGCGTCGGCGGCATGGATGCCGCGAGCGTCGTCGATCACGCCGAGGACGAGGTCCGCGGCCTGCGCCCCGACCTGCCGCTCGCGGTGATCCCGAACGGGATCGACCTCGAGGAGCTCGCCGCCGTCGAACGCCGTCCCGACCCCGACCACTGCACCTTCGCCTTCACCGGGTGGTTCTTCGGCGATCGCTCGCCGCGCCACCTGCTGCAGGCCGTCGCCGACCTCGTGCGCGACCGGCCCGAGCTGCGCGACGTCGTGCGCCTGCGCTTCATGGGCGGCTTCCCCGACGCCGATCGCCGTCGCGTCGCCGACCTCGGTCTCGACGACCTCGTCGCGATCGAGCCACCTGCTCCGCACGCCGACGCGTTGCAGGCGCAGGCCGATGCCGACGTCGCGCTGATCTTCATGCAGGACGGTGGCGGCCACGGCGAGAAGTTCCTGCCCGGCAAGGTGTGGGAGCTGCTTGCTTGCGGCCGCCCGGTGCTGGCGATGCTGCCACCCGACGGCGCCGCGGCGCGCGAGCTGCAGGCCGTGGATGCCGCGATCGTCGCGCCCGACGATGTGGCAGGCGCGCGCGCCGCGGTCGAGCGCTACGCCGACGCGTGGCAGGCAGGCCGGCTGCCGAGCCCGGAGCTGCCCGACGACATGCGCACGCGCATCTCGCGCCAGACGCAGGCCGAGGCGCTGGCCGGCCTCGTGCGGACGACGGTGGTCGCTATCCGCGCTTGAGGCGTCGCTTGACCGGGCCGACCACGAGGCCCGCCACCTGCACCGCACCTGGCTTGGGATCGCGGATGCTGAAGACCGGCTCCTCGATCAGGCCCGCCAGCGGCTTGATGATGCTGCCGATGCTCTCGCGCCCGCCGAAGCCCGCCTTGAGATGCGGCACGGCGGCGACCCAGCGCTTGCCGTCGTGGCGCGGGCCGGACAGGACACGGCCGACGGGCTCGCCGCAGGCCGAGCGGTAGCAGAGGCCGACGAGGTCGACACCGCAGCGGCGCGCGAGCGAGTGCCACTGCCACGAGCGGAGGTTGATCTCGATCAGGCGGAACGTGCCGTCGCGCGGATCGCGCTTGAACTCGATCTGCGTGATGCCGTCGAAGCCGCTCGTGCGGAGCAGCGCATCGGCGTACGCGACCGCGGCGTCGTCCCAGCGCGCCTCGCCGACGCGGCAGGTGCCGAAGATCGGCGGGCGCTGCACGAGCTTGCGGCCGCAGAACGTGCCGACGGCCTGGCCGCCATCGGTGCTGAACGAGCCGACGGTCCAGAGCGCGTCGTCGCCACCGGGGATGACCTCCTGGAAGATCGCCCGGTCGCCCGTCGCGGCGATGCGCTCGTAGCCGTCGACGAGCTCGGCCGGCGTGTTGGCGAGGATCACCTGGACCTTCTCGGCGTGCTTGAAGTCGATGCCGATGCTCGGCTTGGCGATCGCCGGGTACGGGATCTGCGCGGCGGCGGCCTCGGCCTCCTCGCGCGTGGTCGGCATGAAGGAGCGCGGCACGGGCACACCGGCGCGCTCGGCCAGCTCGATCTGCGGGATCTTGGCCATCAGCGGCTCGATCACGTCCCAGTGCGAGCCGGGCAGCACGAGCGGCCTGATGCGGCCGGCGTGCTTGGAGACCGCGACGAGGTGCGCGTCGTGCGTGGGAAAGAGGAAGCCGGTGCGGCCCGTCAGCGCGGCCAGCTCGGCGAGCACGTCGATGAAGCCCTCCTCGTCGACGGCCGGGTCGGGCGCCAGCACGGGGGCGACGCCTCGCGACTTGAAGCCGAGCGCGCCCTTGCGGTGGTCGACGACGATCACCGGCGCGCCGGCGTCGCGCAGCGAGCGCGCCGAGGCGAGGCCGTTGGTGAAGCCCACGTCGAGCACGATGCCGAGCGGCTTGTCGGGGCGCTCGGCGAGCACACGGCGGATGCGCTGGGTGGTGGCGGCGTCGATCACCGTCGTAGGGTACCCGGCTAGCCACGGTCCGGTGCCCGTCCGGTTCCAGCTCGACCGCGAAGATCAGGACGCCGCGACGCCGCGGCGGCGCTCGCGGCATGATGCCGTCAGACCGGATCGATCAGGGGGAAACGATGGGACTCAGCGAAGACCGCGCGATCATGCGCCAGAGGCTCGGCACGTGGGGTGTCTGGATCGGCGCGCTCACGGCGGTGCCGGCCGCACTCGGTCGCCCGACCGCCGCTGCGGTCGAGGACCTCGGGTTCACGTGTCTCTGGTACCCCGAGGGCATGGGCGTGCGCGAGTCGTTCTCGAACGGCGCCGTCCTGCTGGGTGCGACCAAGAAGATCATGGTCGCCAGCGGCATCACGAACGTCTGGGCCCGCGACGCCCTCGCCTCGGCAAGTGCGTCCCGCACGCTCAACGACTCGTTCGACAACCGCTTCCTGCTCGGCCTCGGCGTCAGCCACCCGCCGCAGGTCGATCCGCGCGGCTCGACGTACCTCAAGCCGGTCGCGAAGATGCGCGAGTACCTGGAGCAGCTCAACACGGACGAGTTCAACTCGCCCGACGTCGGCCAGTCCGCGCCGGAGCCGGTGCAGACGATCATCGCGGCGCTGCGCAAGCCGATGCTCGAGGTGGCGCGCGACATGTCGCTCGGCGCGCACCCGTACCTCGTGCCGGTCGAGCACACGGCGAAGGCCCGTGAGATCCTCGGTCCCGATCCGCTGCTGATCCCCGAGCACAAGGTCATCATCGAGACCGACGCCGACAAGGCCCGCGAGCGCGCCCGTGCCGCGATCGGCTGGTACCTCGGCATCGAGAACTACAAGCGCAACCTGTTCTGGATGGGCTTCACCGAGGACGACATCGCGAATGGCGGCTCCGACCGCCTGATCGACGCGCTCGTCGCGCACGGTGATGCCGAGACGGTCGTCGCCAAGCTCCGCGAGCACCTCGCCGCCGGTGCCGACCAGGTCGCGATCCAGCCGCTCGGCGACGACGCCGACCCGATGGGCGTCACGCAGCTGCAGGAGCTCGCGCCGCTGCTCACGTGACGCAGAGGGGCCAGCCCCCTCTGCCACCGTGCTCGGGCGGGATCAGGACACGTAGATGCCGAGGTCGAGGACCTCGCTGTTGCCCGCGCTGCTCGTGGCCGTGACCTGCACGTCCCAGTACGTCCCCGAGGTGGCGCCCGGGATCGCGAAGCTCGTCGCGGCGGCGGGGAGCTGCTTGCGCTTCCACGGATTGCGGCCGGGACACGGCGCCGTTGCGGACGAGGCGGCCGGGCAGGCGTCCACGCGCCAGCGGACCACGTAGCCGGTCGCCGCGGCGAAGGCCGGGCCCGGCGAGAGCTTCCAGACGACGGTACGGCCGCGTGTGCGCTTGTCGTTGAGCATGAGGTCCGGTGGTCCCTGCAGTGTCTCCGTCGCGGAGGCGGCCCAGATCCCGGGAACGGGCGTGCAGAAGGTGTAGACCCCCGTCAGGCTGCCCAGCACCGTGTCGTACGACTCGGTCGGCGCCGCGCAGGGGGCGACGTAGGCCGTCAGCTCCTCACCCCATTGCGTGACCGCGGCGTAATCCGCGTACTTCACGACCAGCTTGCGACTGGTGGTGACCGGCAGGGCGTTGGGGCCCTTCGCGCCGACCAGGACGACCTGCCAGGTTTGGCCGGCCGGGCCGCTCCAGGAGATCGTGGTCCGCTCGAAGGCGCTCAGCTTGACGTTGGTCGCCGCGGTCTGCGCACCCGCAGTGGCGGGGACGACGGCGGCCAGGATCAGGATGGCGAGACAGGCGAATCGGCGCATGCCGCGATGGTAGTCCACGGTGCCGACGCCGTGTGGGTTCCGCTTGGGGTCAGACCCCAAACGGAACCCGGCAGCGATTCAGTCCTCGGAGCTGGAGGCCGCGTGGCCACTGTCGCCGCTGGTTAACAGAGGGGTCAGACCCCTCTGTTAACCAGCGGCGCTGGGGTCCGACTTCCCGGTCTCGCCGTGCGGGTTCGAGCTGCAGCAGTGCTTCGGCTCGCTCGGCGCGACGTCCATGCCCGGGCTGCGGCGGAAGAACCCGCTCGGCTTGAGGTGGAAGCCGGTGTGCTCCACCGGCATCACCGGCCAGTCCTCGGTCCGCGGGATGTGGTTCGTGCCGAACGTGTACCAGAGCACGACATCCTCGTTCTCGAGGGGGCGGTCCGCCGCCGTCCAGCGCGGCAGGCCGTCGAGGCCCTCGTGCTGGTACGGGTGGTCGCCCGCCGGGTAGAGCTCATCAGGCCGCTGCGGCGTGACCCACAGGTGGTGGTACATGAACCGCGCGCGCCTGCCGATGACGGACTCGGGGTCGGCCATCGGCCAGTTGGCGCCGCCGGGCATCAGCTTGTAGCCGACGGGCTTGCCCATGTGGTTGGCGCGCTCCGGGTTGATGACCTTCCAGAAGCGGCTCGCGAACGGGTCGATCACGCGCTTGGCCACGCTCTCCGAGGCGAGCGGGAGCTCGCGCGTCGTGTACGCGTTGCCCGCAGGGTTCTCCGGACCCATCGGATGCGCGACCGCGTCGACCTCGTAGACCGTGTTGCCGACGCCGTCGACGTCGAGGTCGAGACGGGCGCAGAAGAGGTGCTGGTGGTACGGCGCGAGCAGACCCGGCTCGAGCTCCGCCGCCGACGGGTTCTCCTCGCCGGGGATGGCGGCGCGCGTCAGGACGATGCCGGTCAGCTTCGCCTCGAACTCGATCGTGCCGTCCTGATGGAAGTACCAGAAGTAGCCGTACTCGTAGTTGTCGATCGTGGCGATCGACGAGGCGACGAAGCGGCGGCCGCGGCGCACCTCGACGTGGCCGTCGGTGTCGGTGTGCTTCCAGAGGATGCCGACGTCCTCCTCGTGGAGGCAGATCCCCTGCTTGGTGATGTGCACCTCGCCGGCGGCGTCGGCGACGGCGGTGTCGAGGTAGACGATCTCGCCGAGGCAGTCGCAGCCGAGCGTCAGCGAGTTGGTGTAGTTGCCGAAGCCGAACTCGCCCGTGTCGAAGGCGGCCTTGCGCGCCGCGCCGTTGATGCCCTGATCGCCGTACGGGATCACCAGCTCGGCGATCGACATGCGGTGGGCGATCTTGCGCTCGGTGCCCTCGTCGTCGAAGCGCACGTCGTGGATGACGAGGCCCTCGCGCTGGCAGTGGCCGAGTCGGAAGCGCCAGCGCTCCCACCGGATCTCCCAGCCGTCGACGGTGAACGATGCGCCTTCGGGCTGGATGATCTCGAGCGGCTTGAGCTTCACGTCGCCGCCGGTCTGGGCGAGGCGGTACGGCCCGGGCGTCTGCGGCGTGGGGATGCCCTCGGTGTCCTCGACGTCCACGACCTCGGCGGTGTCGATCGCGACGATCGCGTGCAGGCCGCCGATCGGATGCGCGTACTGGTTGGCGTCGGGCGTGGGCCGATGCCACATCGGCGTCCAGAACAGGCGACGCCCGTCGTCGAGATGGGCCGGCACGTCGATGCCGAACGGCCACGTCTCCATGTGCACCTGGCTGATGTCGTCGATGCCGCGGCGGCGCAGACCCTCGAGCACGCGCGGGTCGGACTTGGCGGCGGCGATGCACTCCACCGCCTCGGGGCCGAGCAGCGCGGCCTTCTGACCCGGCTGCGGATCCCAGCGGCGCACGGTGCCGTCGAGCCCCACGACGCTCTCGATCAGCAGACCCTCGGCCCGATCCCAGATCGTGACGCGCGCGGCGCGATCGATCGGGTCGCCCGTCTGCCACGCGTTGAGCACGTCCTTCGTCGGCTCGTCGAGCAGCGTGAAGACGAACAGGTGGTTCTGGCTCAGGTCCTTCTCCCGCCGCACGATCTCGATGGCGGTGGCGAGCTCGTCGGGGCTGAGGGGATCGAGCGGATGCGGCGTCATGCCCGCAGTATGGCGAGGAGCCGTGCCACCCGCCAGCGACGAGCTAGAAGACGATCACCTGGCGCGCCGCCTCGTTCGACCGGATGCGGTCGAAGGCGACGTTGATGTCGTCGAGCGTGATGCGCTCGATCATCTGGTCGAGCATCAGCTCGCCCGACTCGAGCCAGCCGACGATCAGCGGCCAGTCGCGCTGCGGCAGCACGGTGCCGTACCAGGAGCCGCCGATCGTGCGCTCCTCCTGGACCATGCCGAGCGTTGCGATCTGCGTGAGGTCCGTGTCCTCGACCATGCCGATCAGCGTCGTCCGCCCGCCGCGGCCGGTCATCTGGATGGCCTGGTCGATCGTCGGCAGGTAGCCGAGGGCCTCGAAGGCGTGGTCGACGCCGCCGGTCAGCTCGCGCACCGCCTCGACCGCGTCGACCTCGGAGGCGTTGACCACGTCGGTCGCGCCGAGCTCCTTCGCCAGTGCGAGCTTGGAGGCGTTGGTGTCCACGGCGATGATGCGCGAGGCACCCGCGATGCGCGCACCCTGGATCGCACTGAGGCCCACGCCGCCGCAGCCGACGACCGCCGCGCTGTCGCCCTTGCCGACCTTCGCGGTGTTGATCGCGGCGCCGACGCCGGTAGTGACGGCGCAGCCGACGAGCGCGAGGTACTCCCACGGCAGCTCCGTCTCGACCTTGATCGCGGAGACCTCCGGCACGACGGAGTACTCGGAGAAGCTCGAGCTGGAGTAGACGGCGACCGTCTCGCCGTGCAGCGAGTAGCGGCTCGTGCCGTCGAGCAGCGAGCCGAATTCGAACTGGCCCTGCTCGGTGCAGAGGGCGGGGCGCTCGCGCTCGCACATGCGGCAGTGCCCGCACGGCGCGATCCAGGCCAGCACGACGCGGTCACCGACCTGCAGGTGCTCGACGCCGGGGCCGACGGCCTCGACGGTGCCGGCGCCCTCGTGGCCGAGCATCGACGGCACGGCGACGCGGCCGGTCCACTCGATCGTGTGGAGGTCGGAGCGGCAGACGCCGCTGGCGCCCATCTTGACCAGCACCTCGCCGTGCTTCGGGTCGTCCACCTGCAGGTCGTCGTGGACGATCAGCGGGGCGTTGAACTCGTGGAGGAGGGCAGCTCGGCAGGTGCGCATGCCGCGGAGTATTCCACGCCTTGCCCGGCCGTTCGATGTCCGCTCGGACGGCGGTTCGTTGACAGACGGCGAGGATGACCCCTAGACTCTGAAATGTCAGTCCGCTGTTCACGCTGGAGACGTCTGATGGAACTGGATCCGAACGAGC
The DNA here is from genome assembly GCA_964588635.1 of uncultured Bifidobacterium sp. Lineage (GTDB taxonomy): Bacteria > Actinomycetota > Thermoleophilia > Gaiellales > F1-60-MAGs149 > F1-60-MAGs149. The sequence goes on along the minus strand of CAZPQP010000083.1, from coordinate 1,075 downwards.
ACGCCCTTCACAACGCCCCCTTCCTCTGGCGCACGCCCGAGCCGAAGAAGTCGTACGAGGCGATCATCGTCGGCGGCGGCCTGCATGGCCTCGCCACCGCCTACTACCTCGCCAAGAACCATGGCATGAAGGACGTCGCCGTCGTCGAGCGCGGCTGGCTCGGCAATGGCAACGCGGTCCGCAACACGACGATCATCCGCTCCAACTACCTCTGGGACGAGAGCGCCGCGATGTACGAGCACGCGCTCAAGCTCTGGGAGGGGCTGTCGGACGAGCTCGACTACGACATCCTGTTCTCGCAGCGCGGCGTGCTCAACCTCGCGCACAACCTGCACGACGTCCGCGAGAGCATCCGCCGCGTCGAGGCCAACCGCCTCAACGGCGTCGACGCCGAGTGGCTCGACGCCGACGCGGTCAAGGAGTTCTGCCCGATCATCGACGTCTCGCCCGAGGCGCGCTACCCCGTGATGGGCGCCACGCTCCAGCGTCGCGGCGGCATCGCGCGTCACGACGCCGTCGTCTTCGCGCTCGGCCGCGCGGCCGACGCGCTCGGCGTGGACCTGATCCAGGGCTGCGAGGTGACCGGTATCGACGTCGTCGACGGACGCGTCACCGGCCTCCAGACCAGCAAGGGCCCGATCGCGGCCGGCAAGGTCGGCCTCGTCGCCGCCGGCCGCACCAGCCTCCTCACCGCGATGGCGGGCTTCGACCTGCCGATCCAGTCGCACCCGCTGCAGGCCCTCGTCTCCGAGGTCTACGAGCAGGTCCTCAACTGCGTCGTGATGAGCAACGCCGTCCACGTCTACGTCTCGCAGGCGCACAAGGGCGAGCTCGTGATGGGCGCCGGCATCGACGCGTTCAACTCGTACGCCCAGCGCGGCGGCCTCCACGTGATCGAGGAGCAGATGAGTGCGGGCATGGAGCTGTTCCCGCAGTTCTCCCGCGCGCGCGTCCTGCGCACGTGGGGTGGCATCGTCGACGTCTGCCCCGACGCCTCGCCGATCGTCGGCCTCACGCCCGTCGAGAACCTCTACGTCAACTGCGGCTGGGGCACCGGCGGCTTCAAGGCCACGCC
>CAZPQP010000082.1:0-8686 GCA_964588635.1 uncultured Bifidobacterium sp. | reverse complement strand
GCAACCTGCGCGGCCCGCTCGCCGGCCTGCGCGCCACCGCCGACCGGCTCGGCCTCGACCTGCCCGACATCGACGTCGGCGTGCGCACCGGCGACACGCCCGAGAAGGAGCGCGCCCGCCAGGCCCGCACGCCACCGGACATCCTGATCACCACGCCCGAGAGCCTGTTCCTGCTGCTCACCTCGCCGACGCGACGCGAGGCGCTGCGCACGGTCGAGACGGTGATCATCGACGAGGTGCACGCGGTCGCCGGCACGAAGCGCGGCAGCCACCTCGCGCTGTCGCTCGAGCGCCTCGAGCACCTCGCCGGCCGGCCCGTCCAGCGGATCGCGCTGTCGGCCACGGTCTCGCCGCTCGACGAGGTGGCCCGCTTCGCCGCGGGCGACCGGCCGTGCACGATCGTCGACGCCGGCATGCGCCGCGCGATCGACGTGGACGTCGTCGTGCCGCTCGCCGACATGGCCCGGCCCGACGCGGAGGGCGCCGCACTGCCCGAGCACGTGCAGGGCGGCGGCGACGCGGGCGCCAACTCGGTCTGGCCCGCGATCTACCCGCAGCTGCTCGAGCTGATCGAGGCGCACACGACGACGCTGATCTTCGTCAACTACCGCCGCCTCGCCGAGCGCCTCGCGCTGCGCCTCAACGAGCTGGCCGAGAAGGAGATCGCGCGCGCCCACCACGGCTCGCTAGCACGCGAGACCCGGCAGGAGGTCGAGGAGCTGCTCAAGAGCGGCCAGCTGCCGTGCCTCGTCGCGACCTCCTCGCTCGAGCTCGGCATCGACATGGGCTCGATCGACCTCGTCATCCAGGTCGAATCGCCGCGCAGCGTGGCACGCGGCCTGCAGCGCATCGGCCGCGCCGGCCACACCGTCGATGCCGTCAGCCGCGGCCGCATCTTCCCCAAGCACCGCGGCGACCTCGTCGAGAGCGCCGTCGTCGTCCAGCGCATGTACGAGGGCGCGGTCGAGGACATCCGCGTGCCGCAGAACCCGCTCGACGTGCTCGCGCAGCAGATCGTCTCGATGTGCTCGGCCGAGGACTGGGGCGTCAGCGACCTCGAGGCGCTCGTCAAGCGCGCGGCGCCGTACCGCGACCTGCCGCGCGCGCAGCTCGAGGGCGTGCTCGACATGCTGGCCGGGCGCTACCCCTCCGACGAGTTCGCCGAGCTCCGGCCGCGCATCACGTGGGACCGCATCGGCGACGTGCTCCACGGACGCGACGGCACGCGCTCGCTCGCGGTCGCCAACGCGGGCACGATCCCCGACCGCGGCCTCTACGGCGTGCACCTCGCCGACGGCGGCGGCCGCGTCGGCGAGCTCGACGAGGAGATGGTCTACGAGGCGCGCGCCGGCCAGATCTTCCAGCTCGGCGCCTCCAGCTGGCGCATCGAGCGCATCACCCGCGACCGCGTGCTCGTCTCCCCCGCGCCGGGCCGCCCCGGCCAGATCCCCTTCTGGCGCGGCGAGGGCGCCGGCCGCACGATCGAGCTCGGACGCGCGCTCGGCGCCTTCACCCGCGAGCTCGGCGGCATGCGCGCCGACACCGCGCGCAAGCGGCTGCGCACCGAGCACCACCTCGACGAGCGTGCCGCCGACAACCTCCTGCAGTACCTCCGCGAGCAGCGCGAGGCGACCGGCGTCCTGCCGACCGATCGCACGATCGTGGTCGAGCGCTTCCGCGACGAGATCGGCGACTGGCGCCTCTGCGTGCTCACGCCGTTCGGCGCGCGCGTCCACGCGCCGTGGGCGCTGGCGATCGGCGCCCGGCTGCGCACCGAGCATGGCATCGACGCGCAGGCGCTGTGGTCCGACGACGGGATCATCGTGCACCTGCCCGACTCCGACGACCCGCCGCCGGCCGACGTCGTGGTGCTCGATCCCGACGAGGTCGAGGACATCGTGGTCGGCGAGCTCGCGGGCTCCGCGCTGTTCGCCGCGCGCTTCCGCGAGAACGCCGCGCGTGCGCTGCTGATCCCGCGGCGCCGCCCCGGCCAGCGGACGCCGCTCTGGCAGCAGCGCCTCAAGGCCCAGGCGCTGCAGGGCGTCGCCACGCGCTACGGCGCCTTCCCGATCGTGCTCGAGACCTACCGTGAATGCCTCCAGGACGTCTTCGACGTCGCGAGCCTCAAGGAGCTGCTGGGCGGCATCGGCAACCGCTCGCTGGAGCTCGTCGAGGTCGAGACGCCGACCGGATCGCCGTTCGCCGCCTCGCTGCTGTTCGACTACGTCGCGCAGTACATGTACGAGGGCGACGCGCCGCCGGCCGAGCTGCGGGCGCAGGCGCTGTCGCTCGACCGCGACCTGCTGCGCGAGCTGCTCGGCCAGGAGGATCTGCGCGACCTGCTCGACGCCGACGCGATCGCGCAGGTCGAGAGCGATCTGCGCCGCCGCTACGCCGACACGCCCGACGCGCTGCACGACCTGCTGCGGCGCGTGGGCGATCTGACGCCGGCCGAGCTCGACGACGCCGAGACCATCGCCGCGCTCGTGCGCGAGCGCCGTGCGACGATCGTGCGCATCGCCGGCGAGGAGCGCGTGATCAGCGCCGAGGATGCCGGACGCTACCGCGACGGCGTCGGCGCACTGCCCGAGCCGGGGCTGCCCGCCGCGTTCCTGGAACCCGTGCCCGACGCGCTCCACGGCATCGTCCGCCGCTACGCCCGCACGCACGGCCCCTTCACCGCCGCGGCGGTTGCCGCACGCCTCGGCGTCCCCGAACGCCGCGTGCTCGACGAGCTCGAGCGGCTGGCCGCGGACGGCGCCGTCGTGCAGGGCGGCCTGCTGCCCGGCGGCTCCGGCGTCGAGTGGTGCGACAGCGAGGTGCTGCGCCGCATCCGCCGCGCGACGCTCGCCGTGCTGCGCTCGGAGATCGAGGCCGTACCCGGCGCCGCGCTCGCGCGGTTCCTGCCGCGCTGGCAGCGCATCGACGAGGGTGGCGGTGCAGCGGGCGAGCGACTGCGCGACACGGTGGCCTCGCTGCAGGGCCTCGTCCTCCCCGTCGCCATCCTCGAGAGCGAGGTGCTGCCCCGGCGCGTGCCGGGCTTCCGCCCCGAGCACCTCGACGCGCTCTCGACCAGCGGCGAGATCGTCTGGGCCGGCGCCGGCGAGGGCCGCGTCGCGCTGTACATCCGCGAGGACGCGCCGCTGCTCGGACCGCCGCCGCGCGGCGTGCCCGCCGAGGGCGACGCCGTCGATCTCCTCCGGGAGCGGCTCGCTCAGGGCGCGTGCTTCCTCGACGAGCTCGCCGCGGCCACGGCGCTCGATCCGGCCGAGCTGATGATCGCCCTCTGGCAGCTGGTCTGGGCCGGCGAGGCGACCAACGACCGCTACGCCCCGCTGCGCAGCTCGTCTCGCCGCGTGCCCGCCGCGCGCTCGCTGTCCTCCGTCCGCCCGCCCGAGCGGGGTCGCGGCGGCGGCCGCCGCCTGTCGCGTCGCCGCGGCGCCACCCCCGCCGCACCCGCGGGCGGCCGCTGGTCGCTCGCCGCGCCGCTCTTCGCCGGAGCGACCGAGGCCGACCGCGCCCGCGCGCAGGCCGAGATCCTGCTCGACCGCTACGGCATCGTCACGCGCCCGGGCGTCAAGGCCGAGGGCCTGCCCGGCGGCTTCTCCGGCGTCTATCCGGAGCTCGCGGCCCTCGAGACGATCGGCGCGGCCCGCCGCGGCTACTTCGTCGAGGGCCTCGGCGGCGCCCAGTTTGCGCTGCCCGGCGCGCTCGAGCGCCTGCGCGAGGCGCGCACCGAGGTGGAGAGCGAGACGCTCGTCCTCGCCGCCGCCGACCCCGCCCAGCCCTACGGTGCGGCGTTGCCCTGGCCCGAACCGCTCGGCGGCCGCCCGGCGCGCTCCGCCGGCGCGCACGTGGTGCTCGTCGACGGCGCGGCGGCGCTCTTCGTCGAGCGCGGCGGCCGGACGCTGACCCCCTTTGCCGACCTCGAGGACGACGTCCACGCCGCAGCGCTGGCCGCGCTGGCCGCCGCCGTGGAACGCGGCATCGTCAAGCGCCTCAACGTCGAGCGCGTCGCGGGCGCGTCGGCGCTCGGTTCCGTCTGGGAGGAGCGGCTCGTCGCGGCGGGGTTCCGGGTCGGGCCAAAGCGGCTGTCGCTTGGTTAACAGAGGGGTCTGGCCCCTCTGTTAACCACAGGTGCGATGAGCGAGACCGCACCAGCAGTGCCGCGCGTGGTTAACAGAGGGGCCAGACCCCTCTGTTAACCACGCCAACGCAAAAGGCCCCGCCTGATCCGAGGACCAGACGGGGCCACGTGCGGTGGAGCTAGGCGGCGGCGACGTCGGCCAGCGCGGCCTTGAGCGCGCCGGCCAGCTCGTCGATCTGCGTGCGATCGCAGATCAGCGGCAGAGCCGTGACCACCATCGGCTTGACGCGGACGTCCGGGCGGACGATCACGCCGTGCTTGCGGGCGGCACCCGCAACCGGCGCCGTCAGGGCGTTGTCCGTCAGCTCCAGGGAGTGATAGAAGCCCTTGCCGCGCGACTCGACGACGAGCTCGCTGGAGGCGGCCACGTCGGCCATCGCAGCCGCGTAGTAGTCCTCGTTGGCGAGCACGTTGTCGATCACGCCGAGGCGCTCCATGATGTCGAGATTCGCCAGCGAGACGGCGCACGCCAGCGGATGGCCGCCGAACGTGAAGCCGTGCGCGTACATGGCGTCCGCGTTGATCAGCGGCTCGCCGACGGCCTCGGTGAAGACCACGCCACCACAGGGCGCGTAGCCCGAGGTGATGCCCTTGGCGAACGTGCAGATGTCGGCGTTGAAGCCGAGGCGATCCGTGGCGAACCAGGCGCCCACACGGCCGAAGCCGGTGATGACCTCGTCGCACCACAGCAGGACGCCGTACTTGTCGCAGATCTCGCGGATCTTGGCCCCGTAGCCCTCGGCCGGCGGCAGACCGCCGCCGTTCTGGATCGGCTCGACGACGACGGCCGCGACGGTGTCAGGACCCTCGGCGAGGATCTGCTGCTCGATGGCGTCGGCGCACGTCAGCGTGCAGCCGCCCTTGTCGTGGCAGTAGAGGCAGGTGCGCTGATGCGTGTTCGGCGCGTGGCGCACGTTCGGATCAAGCGGCTCGAACGGCGTGCGCGACAGCGGGATCCCGGTCAGCGACAGGGCGCCCATCGTGCAGCCGTGGTACGCGCCGCGGCGGGCGATGATCTTGCGCTTGAGCGGCTGGCCCTTCGCGAGGAAGTGCTGGCGCACGAGCTTCATGGCCGACTCGACCGACTCGGAGCCGCCCGACGTGAGGAGGACGCGGGACATGCGGTCGGGGGCCAGGCCGAGGATGCGCTCAGTAAGCGCGAGCGCGGACGGGTGCGTGGCGGCCCAGTTCGGGTAGAAGCAGAGCTCCTCGAGCTGTTTGGCCGCGGCCTCGCCGATCTCCTTGCCGTGCGAATAGCCGATCTGCGTCGTGAACAGGCCGGAGACGCCGTCGAGGAAGCGATTGCCGTCCTTGTCGATCGCGTAGGGGCCCTCGCCCGTGACGATGACGGGCGGCGACTGATTCTGGAAATCAGCCATCTTGGACCAGTTGAGCCACTCGCCCTTGTGGGCGTCGGGCGGCAGGGTTTCGAACGTAACCGGGTTCACTGTGAACGCACCTCCTCGTACGTACACCGGAGTATGGCGCACTTGGGCACGGAGGGATACCCTGCATCCCGCATGATGACGTCCGTCACCGAGACCACGCTCGACGGCTCCCCCGCACTGGAGCTGCGCGCCGGTGAGCTGAGCGCCACGGTCGTCCCCACGGTGGGCATGGTCGTGGCGTCGCTGCAGCACGACGGCACGGAGCTGCTGGGGCAGCGCGGCGGACTTTCCGCCTACCGCGACACGGGCTCCAGCTTCGGCGTGCCGCTCCTCTACCCGTGGGCGAATCGCCTCAGCGGCCTCACGTACGCGGTCGGCGCGACGACCGTGCACCTGGATGCCGCGACGACCCCGATCAAGCTCGACAGCAGCGGCCTGCCGATCCACGGCCTGCTCACCGCCAGCCGGCTCTGGGAGCTCGGCCACGTCACGGCGGACGAGGGCGGCGCGGAGGTGATGGCCACGCTCGACTTCGGCGAGCACCCCGAGCTGCTGGCCGGCTTCCCCTTCCCCCACGCGATCGCGCTGACGCACCGGCTCGACGCGAGCGGGCTCCAGACGACGCTGACGGTGATGCCCACCGGCGACGTCGCCGTGCCCGTCGCCTTCGGCTTCCACCCGTACCTCGCGCCCGGCGGCGACCGCACGGCGTGGCTGATCGACCTGCCCGTCACGTCGCACGCCGTGCTCGACGAGCGCGGCCTGCCGACCGGCGAGACCGAGCCCGCACCGCCCGGTCCGCGCGCGCTCGAGAACGCCGCGTACGACGATCTCTACCCGACGATCGAGCCCGAGCCGGAGTTCGCCGTCGAGAACGCGGAGCGCCGCCTCGAGGTCTCGTTCGGCCCGACCTTCCCGTGCGCGCAGGTCTACGCCCCCGCCGACGCGGACTTCATCTGCTTCGAGCCGATGACCGCACCGACCGACGCGCTCACGACGGGTGACGGTCTGCGCCTCGTCGAGCCCGGCGGGTCGTTCACGGGTACGTTCCGCATCGACGTGCTGGGCGTCTAGCCGTGCCCGAGGGCGACACCCTCGACTTCGCGGCGCGGCGCATGCAGCCGCTCGTGGGGTGCGTGCCGACGATCGAGACGCCGCTCCCGCGCCACGCGCCGCTGCAGCTCGCGCGCCGTCTCGCCGGCCAGGAGATCAGCGCCATCGAGGCGCGCGGCAAGCACCTGCTGATCCGCTTCGCGTCGGGCCTGACGATCCACAGCCACCTGCGCATGTCCGGCCGCTGGGAGACCGGTGCGCCCGGGCGCGCCACGCGACGGCCGCGCTCGACGGCCTGGCTGATCCTCGCCTCCGACGACCTCGAGGCGATCCTCTTCAACGGGCCGGTGCTGGAGCTGCTGACGCCGGCGCAGGTGGGCCTCCACCCCAGCCTGCGGCGCCTCGGTCCCGACGTCCTCGACGGCGACTTCGACGAGGCGGCGGCCGTCGCGCTGGCGCGGCGCGGCCCGCCGGAGCAGACCGTCGCCGACGTCCTGCTCGACCAGCGCGTGCTAGCGGGGGTCGGCAACGTCTGGAAGAGCGAGGCGCTGTTCGACCGGCGGCTCGACCCGTGGACGCAGGTCGCCGACCTCGACAACGTCGAGCTGGGCACGCTGCTCGGCCGTGCCGCCGCCATGATGCGCGCGCACGTCGCGAGCGGCGCCGCACGACGGCCCGTCAAGGTCTACGGCCGCGCCAACCGCCCCTGCCCGTCGTGCGGCACGCGCATCCGCGCACAGGCGCAGGGCGACGAGGGGCGTCGCACCTACTGGTGCCCGCGGTGTCAGGCCTCGCGCAACGACGCGTCGCCGAAGAACGACTGAACCCGCGCGGCGGCCTCGGGGTCGCGCCGCGTCGCGTTCGGCCTGCGCTGCGGCGTACGCGGACCCCCGCGCTCGATCAGGGCGCGCACCTCGGTCGCGGCGTCGACGGCGGTGAGCGCCGCCGTCTCCATCGAGACGAAGTCGCTGACCCAGTCGCCGGCCATGAACACGCGTCCGCCGAGCCCCCGCTCGAGCGTCTCCTGCGCGCGCCAGCGGCCGGGTGCCCCGTACGGTCCGGCATGCTCCCACGGCATCGTCCACAGCTCCACGATGTGGCGGCGCAGCTCGGGGAACAGGCGATCGAGACTGGCCAGCTGGTGCTGCTGGATCTCCTCGTGCGTCTTGCCGAGCAGCGCGCGACCGCGGTCGGCACCGGTGTAGACCATCAGCACGCTGCCCTGCTTCGGCGCACCCGTGCCGTGCAGCGCGTTGGCGTGGTTGAAGAACATCGTGAAGCCGAGGTCGGGCGTGAGGATCGAGTAGATGTCGTCCCACGGCATCGCCTCGGTCTCGTCGGTGCGGATGCTCGTGACGATGTGCGGGCCGAAGCGGATGCGGTCGACGGCCGCGGCGAAGCCCGGCGTCATCGCGTCGGCCATGAACGGCGCGAGGTCGGGCGCCGGCACGGCGACGATCGCGGCCCGCGCACGCACCTCCCCCGCTCCGTCGGGGCCCTCGAAGCCGACCGTCACGCCCGCCCCGTCGAAGGCCAGCCGCGTGGCGCGCGTCTGCAGACGGATGTGCGCGGCGAGATCCGCGCCCAGGGCATCGGTGAGCAGCCCCGAGCCGCCGCGCATGTTCCGGCCGAGGTCGCCCGAATCCCAGACGTGGCCGAACAGCGCGGCCATGGAGCCCTCGGAGATCCGATCCGGCTCGGCGATCGTGCGGTTGCAGAGCGCGCGGAAGATCTCGGCGGCGTCGGGATGCAGCGGCCCGAGGAAGTCCGCGAAGGAGCGGTCGCCACCGTACTGCAGGAGCCGCATGCGCACGTCGGCCGCGCTCTCGCCCGGCCGCGGCACGGCGAGCCGCATGTACTCGTCGCCGATGCGCTTGACCTTGAGGCCGGCGCGGGCGAAGGAGACGCGGCCGCGCACCGACAGCGGCAGCTTGAACGGCATCAGCTCGGGCCGGACGTCGCGCACGAGCTCGCCGCGCAGCGCCACGTTGAGCATCGAGCCGGTGATCGGCAGGACGTCGAGGCCGTACTCGGTGACCATGCGCCCCACGGTCGAAGCCGGCGGCGGGAACATGTGCGCGCCGACGGACACGGCCAG
>CAZPQP010000081.1:5837-8690 GCA_964588635.1 uncultured Bifidobacterium sp. | reverse complement strand
ACGCGCATCAGGAACTGGCGCTCCGTATCGCGCGCCTCGGCGAGGCGCACGGTCATGTCCTCGAAGGCGCGGTTGACCATGCCGATCTCGTCGGCTCGCGTGGTGTCGAGAGGCACCCGCTCGTCGTCGCGCGCCACCGCACGCGCTGCGAGCGCGAGGCGCTTGAGCGGGCGCACGAGGCGCAGGCCGAGGACCAGCGCGAGCAGGATCGCCACGGCCAGCCCGATTGCGAAGGCCGGGACGAGCGCACGACGCAGGGCGCCGGCGGGTGACGGCACCTCGACCAGCGGTCGCGCGATCACGACCATGCCGACCGGCGCGCCGTCGCTCGGATCGCCGGTGGACGTCGGAAACACGCCGCGCGCCACGACGACGTCGTCGCCCAGCTCCTTCGGCACCAGGTCCCGGGGCAGCTCGACGGCTCCGCCGCGATCGATCACCGACACCACCGCGGCGAACTGCTCGCGCGGCTTCTCCGTCGACACGCCGGCCAGCGGCTCCAGCCCGAGCACGTCGGCCTCGACCGGCAGCGGCGCGAGCGAGACGTAGAAGGCGCGTCCGCCGATCGTGACGTTGACGTCCTGTGCCGAGAGCATCTCGTTGCGCTTGCCGAGGGTCGCGTCGAAGACGACGTGGGTGTAAATCCGCGACAGGCCCGTGGCCGCGCGCTTCATCTCGCGCACCTGCTGCGCACGCCGCTCGTTCTGCTGGCGATCCGAATACGTGCCGACGGAGCGCACGGTCAGCGCGGCGGTCACGAGCAGCGCCACCACCACGGGCACGACGCCGATGATCAGCAGCCGGGCGCGCAGGCTACGCAGCAGGAGCATCGTCCCCGACCTTGTAGCCGACGCCCCAGACGGTGACGATCGGACAGGCATCGCCGAGCTTGCGGCGCAGCTGGCGGACGTGCACGTCGACGGTGCGCGTGTCGCCGGCGAAGGTGTAGCCCCAGACGCGCTCGAGCAGCTGGTCGCGGGTCAGCACGTGCCCGCGCTCCTCCAGCAGCGTCCACAGCAGGTCGAACTCCTTCGGCGCCAGCTGCACCTCATCGCCGCCGACCTTCACCTCGTGCCGGCCGCGATCGATCGTGATCGTGCCGTGGCTGAGCGTGCCGCCGATCGGCTGCACGGTGGCGGGAGCGCGACGCAGGATCGCCTTGACGCGTGCCACGAGCTCGCGCGCGTTGAACGGCTTGGTGACGTAGTCGTCGGCACCGACCTCGAGGCCGACGATCTTGTCGATGTCGTCGTCGCGGGCGGTCAGCATGATGATCGGCACCTGCGAGGTGGCGCGGATGCGCCGACACACCTCGAGCCCGTCGATGCCGGGCAGGTTGAGGTCGAGCAGCACGAGGTTCGGCGGGTCCTCCTCCATCACGCGGAGCCCGTCCTCACCGCTGAGGACGTGCGTCACCTCGAAGCCGTCGCGTTCGAGGTACGTCTTCGTCGGGGTCGCGATGTTGACCTCGTCCTCGACGATCAGGATGCGCTCCGCCATGTGCCCGCCTTACGGCTTGAGGTCGATGACGACCGGGGTATCCGCCGGAGTGTACGAGACCGGCTCGGCACCGTCGGCGCTGTACGTGCCGCTGCCCGTGGCGCGCACCTGGCCGCAGCCGCTGATGAACACATCGCGCAGCTCCCCGGCACGCCGGAGGGTGATCGTGTAGTCGCCGGCCTGGTGGTGCATCAGCTTGACGGGCTTGAGCACCGTCCAGGTGACCGCCTTCCGGGTGCGCTTGAGCGTGACGCACGACTTGAGGTCGGCACCGTCGGCGCAGGCGATGCCCTTCAGCGACCTCGGACCGGTGATCACCGTCCGCGGACCGATGTACGCGATCGAGATGGCGGACTCGCCGCCCATCGAGGAGCGGTACACGAGCTCGCCCTCGACGGTCGCGGCCTCGAACGACCGCGCCCCCGCCGCGGGCACGACGATCAGCACGAGGATGGCCACCAAGGTGAGAGGCAGACGACGCACAGACGCATTATGCGTCCGGAAACGCCCTCCGGGTGGCGCTGTGCCGACGTATTCCGCCTAGCGGGACTCGTACGTGTGGAAGCCCTCGCCGGTCTTGCGACCGAGCCGCCCCTCCTCGACCATCTGCGCGAGCAGCGGGTGCGGTGCGAAGTGCGGGTCGCCGAGCCCCTCGGCGATCGCCTCGCAGGCGTGGAGCTGGACGTCGAGGCCGATCAGGTCGATCAGCGCGAGCGGCCCCATCGGCCAGCCCGCGCCGGCCTTCAGCGCACGGTCGAGGTCGATCGGATCGGCGCCCGTCTCGGCCAGCGTGCGCACGGCGTCGTTCAGCATCGGCACGAGCACGCGGTTGACGAGGAAGCCCGGCGTGTCGGGACACGGCACGGCCTCCTTGTCGAGCCCCTCGGCGAACTCGATGGCATCGGCGTACACCTGCGGATCCACGAGCGCGGTGCGCACCACCTCGACGAGCTTCATGACGGGAGCCGGATTGAAGAAGTGCAGGCCGACGACGCGCTCGGGCCGGCCGCTGGCCTCGGCGATGCCGGTCACCGAGATCGCGGACGTGTTCGTCGCGAGGATCGCGTCGGGCTGGAGCGTGGCGCCGAGCTCGCGGAACAGGTCGTGCTTGACCTCCGGGATCTCGGCGATCGCCTCGATCACGATGTCCACGTCGCGCAGGTCGGCGATCGCCTCGGCTCCGGTCAGGCGCGCGAGGGCGGCGTCGGCATCGGACTGCTCCATCGTGCCCTTCTCGACGCGCCGGGCGAAGCCCTTGCGGACGCGCTCGAGGCCCTTCTCGCGCGCCTCGGGGAAGCCGTCGTACGCGATCACATCGTGGCCGGCGGCGAGGCAGACCTCGACGATCCCCGC
>CAZPQP010000081.1:0-5737 GCA_964588635.1 uncultured Bifidobacterium sp. | reverse complement strand
CGTCGTACGCGATCACATCGTGGCCGGCGGCGAGGCAGACCTCGACGATCCCCGCCCCCATCGTTCCGAGTCCGATCACTCCGACTGTCTGCGCCACGACGCCTCCGATCACGTTGACACGTGCATCGTGCCGCACTCGGCGATGGCGTGCAGCCATCCGTGGTGCACCGCTGTTATCCAACGTGGAACAGGGTCTCCGGCCCACGCCCCGTATACTCCGCCCGTAATGGGAGGCTTCTCCGATCGCGTCCGCCTGTCTGCGCAGAGCCCCGGCCCCTCGGGTGACGTCGTCGTCACCGTGACGGCCACCAAGGTCCGCGACGCCGCGGGCAATGCCATCGCGCAGCCGGCGAGCGCGCCCGCCGAGGCTCGCAAGGCCGTCGGCGACATGCGCAAGGAGCGCGCGGGGCTCGCGCGCAGGTATCAGGAGCTGCGCGGCGATCTCGGCGGCCTGCTGATCGAGATGGCGCGCCGCGACCAGTTCAACTTCCACCTGCTGCGGCTGCGTGCCGCCGAGGCCGTCGCCGTGGAGCAGCGGGCCAAGGAGATCGACGGGCAGCTGACCCTGCTCGCTGCCAGCAGCCGCCAGTCGCTGCCGCCCGGCACCGTCGCGATGACCGCGAAGAAATGCGGGAAGTGCACCGCCGCGATCCCGGCCGACGCGAATTTCTGCGCCTACTGCGGGACGCCGACGGCATGAGCGAGCCGGAACAGCCCACCGTGGATATGCCGGTGGTGAACGAGCCCGTGTTCGAGGCACCGCTGCCCGGTGCCGATGTGGCGCGCTGCCCCGCCTGCCTCTCGCCCGTCCGCACCGACCAGCGCTACTGCCTCGAGTGCGGCGAGCGCCTGCTCGTGGATGAGATCCCGCCCCCGCCGAGTGGCGGCTCCGCGCTGTCGAATCGCTCGACGACGCTGCTCGCCATCGCCGCGATCGTGCTGATCGTGGTCGGTGTCGGCCTGGCTTGGGTCGCGCTGCGCGACCCGGATGCCGGCGGCGACTCGACGGACTCCTCGATCACGGCCACGACCGACACCATCCCGACGGATACGGCGATCACGGGCACGGACACCGGCATGACCGACACGACGATGACCGATACCGGCATCACCGACACGACGATGACCGATACCGGCATGACGGACACGGGCTCGGCTGCCGGCGGCTGGCCCGAGGGGCAGACAGGGTGGGCCGTGATCCTCGCCTCGAAGAGCCAGGCCACGTTCCAGGAGTCGGACGCGCAGGTGGTGGCCGATGAGGCGACCGCCGCGGGGGTGCCGATGGTCGGCGTCCTCGACTCGTCGCTGTTCCCCTCGCTCAACCCCGGGTACTGGGCGGTCTTCTCCGGGCCCTACGCCACGCGGGAGGAGGCCGAGACGGCCGCCGCCACGATCCAGGGTCAGGGCTACGCGGATGCGTACGCCCGCGAGGTGCAGCCGTAGCCGCACAGCGTGCGGTGTGAGCGGTCGGCACCGGGATGATCCGCACCGCCGTAGGTTTGTAATCTTTCGCACAACCCCTTGTGCTGCGCTCGTATCACCGGTAGAGTGCTCTTCACGCGCTTAGCAGGTTCCCCCCGCGGAGCGCCCCGCTTGTACCCCATCCGCTCGACGCTCAGCTTCGCGCGGCCTCCAACCACTCCCCTCTGGAACACCATGTACCGCTTCAGCCGACAGATCTTCATCGAAATCAAGGACGCAGTCGATCCCTCCCCCGACACCGTGTCGGTGCCGGAGGCGCGCCGCCGCATCCTCGCCGCCTGCGAGAGCACGATCGAGCGCCTCGCCCGCGACTCCCGCTACTTCCCGAAGCCGGCCCGCAGCCTTTTCCAGGAGATCCGCTACTACTTCCCGATCACCGAGCAGGCCCGTGTCTACTACACGGTCGAGCGCTACATCGGCCTCGCGCAGGACTTCATCCGCGACGAGATCGAGCGCCACGGCGAGGGCGTCGTCGCGCCGTGCCGCGCCACGACCCGCAAGGGCAAGCCGTGCCAGCGCACGCCGCTGCCCGGTCGCGAGTACTGCCCGTCGCACTCGCACCTCGAAGAGGTCGCGCTCACCGCGTAGACCCCGCGCGGGAATCCAGAGGCTGTCGAAGGGACCGGGAGCGATCCCGGGCCCTTCGCGTTTCCAGGGCTAGTCGCGCTCGAGTGGCAGGTGCAGCTGCTCGCCCTCGACGAGCCGCGACACGCTCACGCCCAGCAGGCGAATCGGCGGCGGCCGGTCGCGCAGCGCACGCTGCAGCGCCAGTTCGGCGAGTCGCACGATCTCCGTCGGATCGCCCGTCGGCTGGCCCGCCGACTTGGCCCGCGAGAGGATGCGGAAGTCGGGATAGCGCAGCTTGACCGTGACGGTGCGGGCCACGAGCCCCTCGGCGAGCATGCGCTCGGTCGCCCCGATCGCCATGCGCGCCGCGTGCTCCGAGAGGATCGCCGGGTCGCTGATGTCGTGGTCGAACGTCTCCTCGTTGCCGATCGTCACCGACGGCCCGCTGGCCGCGACGACGGGCCGCGGATCGATGCCGCGGGCGCGCTCGCGCAGATCGCGCCCCATCACCCCGGGCAGGATCAGCCGCAGGCGCTCGTCGTCGAGATCGGCGAGCTGGCCGATCCGCTCGAGCCCCGCCACCTGCAGCCGCTT
This sequence comes from uncultured Bifidobacterium sp., assembly GCA_964588635.1. GTDB lineage: Bacteria > Actinomycetota > Thermoleophilia > Gaiellales > F1-60-MAGs149 > F1-60-MAGs149. Next base: position 3,094 of record CAZPQP010000081.1, on the reverse strand, counting down.
GTCCGCCTTCGGGCCGATGCCCGGCAGCGCGCGCAGCGGCAGCGGTGCGAGGAACTCCTCCTCCCGGCCGCCCGCGACGACGACGAGGCCGACCGGCTTGTCCTGGTCGGAGGCGATCTTGGCAACGGTCTTGCCGGTGCCGCACCCGAACGACGCGCCCAGGCCGGTCTCCGCGCGGATGCGCTCCTGCAGGTCGCCGAGGAAGCGCCGCGCCTCGCCGGCCGTCGCGGCGACCTCGCTCAGGTCCAGGTACCCCTCGTCGATGCCGACCTGCTCGACGACGGGCACCGCGCCGCGCACCAGCGACCAGACCCCCTCCGAGTGCCGCTTGTACTTGGCCATCTCGGGACGCACGAACGTCGCCGCGGGGCAGCGCCGGTACGCCTCGGCCGAGCTCATCGCCGAGCGGATGCCGAAGGCACGCGCCTCGTACGACGCCGTCGCGACGACCCCGCGGCCGAGCGGATCGCCGCCCACGACGAGCGGCACGCCGCGCAGCGCGGGATTCTCGAGCACCTCGACGGCCGCGAAGAACGCGTCGAGGTCGAGATGGGCGACGACGCGGCTCACGGGGTCGAGACTACCACCCCCTTTTCCCCGCAAATAGCGGATTTTTGCGCCCGTTCGGCCCCGAATACCCGCGCAGCCGGAGCCGATTCTGCGTATGCTCCCCACCCATGGGAGCGAGGAAGCCGCAGGGCCCGTCGGGGGCTGACCGTTGAGTCATGACGCCGACAAGCTGATCCGCCAGCTCTCGCTGGTTGCGTACATCATGGCCGAGAAGCGGCCGATCACCGCCCGCGACGCCAAGAACGCGGTCGAGGGCTACTACGACATGTCGGACGAGGCCTTCGCCCGTCGCTTCTACGCCGATCGCGCCGAGCTGCTGGCGCTGGGCGTGCCGATCAAGTCGAACCGCGACGAGTTCACCGGCGAGGAGCTCTACACGCTCACGCGCGAGAACTACTTCCTGCCGCCGCTGCACCTGACGGACCGCGAGCTGGCCGCGCTCAATACGAGCCTGTTCCTGCTGGAGGGCCAGTTCGCCTACGCCGCGCCGCTGCGCCTGGCGCTGCAGAACCTCGCGCTGGGCCGCCCGGGCGTGCTCGAGCAGTCGCCCGCCATCGGCGTGTCGCTCGACCTCTCCGGCGGTGGCCACTCCCCCGAGATCGCCGCGCGCCTCGCCAAGCTCGAGGGCGCCATCTCGAAGCAGAAGACGATCGTGTTCAACTACTTCGCGATCAGCACGGGCCAGGAGAAGTCGCGCACGGTCGATCCCTACGGCCTCTACTTCTCCGATTCCAACTGGTACCTCGTCGGGCACGATCACGACCGCGACGCGATCCGCAACTTCCGCGTGTCGCGCATCCGCGGCGACATGCGCTTCCACACCCGCAAGGAGCGCGACTTCCGCCGCCCCGCCGACTTCGACCCCGCCACGTACCGCGATCGCGCGCCGTGGGCGCTGGACGAGCCCACGGGCGAGGCCACGCTGTACGTCGCGCCGAGCGCCGCGTGGCTCGTCGACCGCCTGTTCAACAGGCACGGCGAGGTCACGACGCACGAGGATCGCTCCGCCACGTTCGAGACGCAGTACAGCGACGTCGATCGGCTCGTCGAGTGGATCCTCGGCCTCGGCGGCCAGGTGCTGCCGCTCGGCCCGAGCGAGGTCGTCAGCGCCGTCGTCGAGGCGCTCGAGAATGTCCGCGACGCCCACGCCGGCGACACGCCCACGATCGCGGCGCCGAAGAAGATCGTCACGGAGCCCGAGGCGCCGGTCGCCCGCCCGTCGAACCCGGTCGCGCCCGAGCGCTTCGCGGTGCTTCAGGCCCTGCTCGCCGATCTCCTCGAGACGTGCGGCACGGACCAGAGCGGCAGCATCGCGGCCTCGGTCCTGCAGGACCGCTACAAGATCGACGACGAGGAGATGGTCGAGCAGATCAACCTCCTCAACCTCGTCAACTTCGGCGGCGGCTGCTACGCCGTCTACGCCGAGCTCGACGAGGACGGCATGATCAACGTCCAGAAGGAGCTGTACGGCGAGGACTTCCGCCGCCCGGCCCGCCTGTCGCCGCTCGAGGCCAAGGCGATCCTGATGGCCCTCGATCTCGTCGGCCCGCAGATCGCCGGCGCCACCAACTCGACGCTCGCCAGCGTGCGCGAGAAGGTCGAGATCGCGTGCGGCGGCGGGGTTCCCGGCGGCCAGCCGTCGACCACGGTCGACGTCGGCGTGCCCGAGGACGTCATCGGCGAGATCTCGTGGGCGATCGAGCGTCACCGCCTCGTCCGCATCACGTACCTGTCGCGCACCTCGAACGAGGTCGCCGAGCGCGTGATCGAGCCGTACAAGCTGCGCGGCGTCAACTCGGACTGGTACGTCGAGGCCTGGGACGTCGGCGCCGAGGGCGAGCGCACGTTCCGCATCGACCGCATCCAGACCGCCGAGCGCACGAAGGAGTCGTTCGAGCCGCGCGAGGGCCTCACGAATCTCGCCGAGCAGCGCAGCCTCGGCGGCACGAAGGGCTCCGTCAGCGTCTGGTTCTCCCCCGCCATCGCCCTGCGCGAGTCGGAGAAGCGCACCGGCGCCTCCCAGCTGCGCGACGGCGCGATCCTCGACACGATCACCTTCGACTCCGAGCGCTGGCTCGAGGACGAGGTCATCAAGTACCGCGGCGAGGCCGTGCTGATCGAGCCGGCCGCCCTGCGCGCCCGCGTGGCACGGCGCGCAACGCAGATCCTCAAGGAGGTCAAGGGCGCCAAGCGCCTGGCCTCCAAGAGCCGTCGGTAGTCCGTCACCGGCCGACGGGGATGGAAACCCGTCATCACGGCGAGTAGCCTTTTGCCATGGCTGATTCCCCGGCGGGCTTCCTCCGCAAGCGTCTCACCTACGCGAACGTCATCGCGACGATCGCGCTCTTCCTCGCGCTCGGCGGCACGTCCTACGCGGTGACGGCGCTGCCGAAGAACAGCGTCGGCACGCAGCAGCTCAAGAAGAGCGCCGTCACCGGGGTCAAGGTGAAGGACGGCTCGCTGTCGAGCGCCGACTTCGCGGCGGGGACGCTGCTCAAGGGCGATACCGGGGCGACGGGTGCGA
>CAZPQP010000080.1:7437-8825 GCA_964588635.1 uncultured Bifidobacterium sp. | reverse complement strand
ACGAAGAACGGCTGCGACAGGAAGCGCTGGATCTTGCGGGCGCGCTGCACCGTCAGCTTGTCCTCATCCGAGAGCTCGTCCATGCCGAGGATCGCGATGATGTCCTGCAGGTCCTTGTAGCGCTGGAGGACCTGCTGCACCTGCGTCGCGACGCGGTAGTGGTCCTCGCCCACGACGTCGGGCTGCAGGATGCGGCTCGTCGAGTCGAGCGGATCCACGGCCGGGTAGATGCCCTGCTCCGAGATCGCGCGGGAGAGCACGGTGGTGGCGTCGAGGTGCGAGAACGACGCGGCCGGGGCCGGGTCGGTCAGGTCGTCGGCCGGCACGTAGATGGCCTGCACCGAGGTGATCGAGCCCTTCTTCGTGGAGGTGATGCGCTCCTGGAGCTCGCCCATCTCGGTGGCCAGCGTCGGCTGGTAGCCCACCGCGCTCGGCATGCGGCCGAGGAGAGCGGAGACCTCGGAGCCGGCCTGCGTGAAGCGGAAGATGTTGTCGACGAAGAGGAGCACGTCCTGGCCGTCGACGTCGCGGAAGTACTCGGCCATCGTCAGGCCCGACAGGGCGACGCGGAGGCGGGCACCCGGCGGCTCGTTCATCTGGCCGTAGACGAGGGCGGTCTTGGCGATGACGCCGGACTCCTTCATCTCGAGCCAGAGGTCGTTGCCCTCGCGGGTGCGCTCGCCGACGCCGGCGAAGACGGACAGGCCGCCGTGCTGCGTCGCGATGTTGTTGATCAGCTCCTGGATGAGCACGGTCTTGCCGACGCCGGCACCGCCGAAGAGGCCGATCTTGCCGCCCTTCGTGTACGGCGCGAGCAGGTCGACGACCTTGATGCCGGTCTCGAGCAGCGACGGCTTCGGGTCGAGCTCCTCGAACTTCGGGGGCTCGCGGTGGATGGCCCAGCGCTCGCCGGTGACGGGCTCGCCGTTGTCGATCGCGTCGCCGAGCACGTTGAAGATGCGGCCGAGCGTCTGCGGGCCGACGGGCACGCTGATCGAGTTGCCGGTGTCGATGACCTCGGAGCCGCGGGCCAGGCCGTCGGTGGAGTCCATGGCGACCGCGCGGACGCGGTTGTCACCCAGGTGCTGCTGCACCTCGGCCACGACGAAGCCGTTGTCGGTCTGGATGTGCAGGGCCGCGTAGATCGCGGGAAGCGAGTCCGGGAAGACCGCGTCGATGACGACGCCCTTGATCTCGACGATCTTGCCGACGTTGCGCTCGCTCATGTGCGTCTCGTGCCCTCTCAGGTCGCTGGTCTCGAAGGTGGTGCCGCACGGCCGCGTCGCAGCGCCCGTGCATCTGGCGGCACCTTAGCGAACCTGGCCGCAGGACGGGGGGCAACCGACCTCAGACGGCGAGGGCGATGACGAGGAACGGGACGCTCAGCG
>CAZPQP010000080.1:0-7427 GCA_964588635.1 uncultured Bifidobacterium sp. | reverse complement strand
GAACGTGGAGGCGGGAGGACGTGACAACCGCGCGGATGTGGTGTCCTCCCCCGCCTTCGGCTGCATCGCTGATCCTGCTCTGCGGGGAGGACACCTCATCCGCGCGGTTGTCACGTCCTCCTTGGAACGCGATCCGCCCCTGATCGCGCAAGGTCCGAACGCGATCAAGCTTGGATCACCGCACCTCTCATCACGATCGGCGCGTGATCACGCCAGAGCCACGCTCACACCACGAGGGCGATGACGAGGAACGGGACGCTCAGCGCGAGGGTTCCGAGTCCCGTCGCCTGCGTCACGCGCCCATCGGCGCGTCGGGCGAGTCCGAGCAGCACGGCGCCGAGCAGCACGAGCAGCACGCCCACCAGACCGCAGCCGGCCGCGATCGCCGGTCCCGCGGGGCGCCCCGCGGCGGCGAAGGCGCCCGACAGCGCAGCCGCAGCCAGGACGAGCGCGACCAGCAGTCCAGCGAGGCGCAGCGCCGTGGACCGCCGATCCATGCCGCTCACGGCGCCAGCGGGTAGGCGCAGGCCCAGCCGTGGCCATCCGCATCGTGCTCGAGCCGCGGATCCGTCTGCGCGCACGAGGGCTGCGCGACGGGGCAGCGCGGATGGAAGCGGCACCCGGACGGGGGGTTGAGCGGGCTCGGCACGTCGCCCTCGAGGACCGTGCGCTGCTGCGATCGCGCGCGCACCGGATCGGCCACGGGGCGGGCGGACAGGAGCGCGCTGGAGTACGGATGGCGCGGCGCGGAGTAGACCTGCTCCCCCGTGCCCTCCTCCACGACGCGCCCGAGGTACATGACCTTGACGCGGTCCGCCAGGCGCCGCACGACGTCGAGGTCATGGGCGATCACGATGTACGACAGCCCGAGGTCGCGCTGGAGATCCTCCAGCAGGTTCACGATCTGCGCCTGCACCGAGACGTCGAGCGCGGAGACGGGCTCGTCGCAGACGATCACGCGCGGCTCCATCACCACGGCACGCGCGATGCCGATGCGCTGGCGCTGCCCGCCGGAGAACTCGTGCGGGAAGCGGTTGTAGTGCTCCGGGTTCAGCCCGACGCGCTCCAGCGCCTCCTGCACCCTGCGCTTGCGCTCGTCGGGCGTGCCGATCCCGTGGATGTCCAGCGGCTCCTGCACGGACTGCCCGATGCGCATGCGCGGGTCGAGCGAGGCGATCGGATCCTGGAAGATCATCGTGACCTGGCGGCGGAAGTCGGTCAGGCCGCGTCCGCTGCGGCGCGTGATGTCCTCGCCGAGGTACTCGATGGTCCCGGCGTCGATGGACTGCAGGCGCACGAGGCCGCGAGCCAGGGTCGTCTTGCCGCAGCCGGATTCGCCGACGATCGCCAGCGTCTCGCCCGCATGCAGCTCGAGGTCGACGCCATCGACGGCCTGGACCCGGCCGACCTCCCGCTGGAAGATGATCCCGCGCGTCACCGGGAAGCCGATCGTGACGCCCGTCGCGCGGAGGATCGGCTCGCTCATGCCCGCTCCTCCCCGCTCAGGCGCGCGCCCTCGCGATCGCGCACGTCCTGCGCGAGGTGGCAGGCGACCGCGGCGGTGCCGCGACCGGTCGGCGTCAGCGGCGGCGGCGGATCCGCACGGCAGACGTCCATCGCGAACGGGCAGCGTGCCGCGAAGCGGCAGCCCACCGGCGGCCGCAGCAGGCTCGGCGGGCTGCCGGGGATCTGATGCAGGCGCTCGGAGGCGAGATTGCGCCCGGGGAGCGAGGCGAGCAGGCCCCACGTATAGGGATGCTGCGGCCGGGCGAACAGCTCGTCCACCGTGGCCCGCTCGACGACGCGCCCCGCGTACATCACGGCGACCTCGTCGCAGAGCTCCGCGACCACGCCCAGGTCGTGCGTGATCAGCACGATCGCGGCGTCCACCTCGCGCCGGAGCTCGCGCATCAGCTCGAGGATCTGCGCCTGCGTCGTCACGTCGAGCGCGGTGGTCGGCTCATCCGCGATCAGGAGCCGCGGGCGGTTGAGCAGTGCCATCGCGATCATCACGCGCTGGCGCATGCCGCCCGACAGCTCCATCGGGTAGGAGCGCAGACGATCCTCCGGACTGGGGATGCCGACGGCGGCGAGCCCCTCGATCGCGATCCGGCGCGCCTCGGCCTTCGAGACCTTCTGGTGCAGGCGGACGGCCTCCACCAGCTGCCAGCCGATCGTCATGACCGGATTCAGCGACGTCATCGGGTCCTGGAAGATCATCGCCATGTCGTCGCCGCGCAGGCGGCGCAGCTCGCCGCCGGGCAGGCCGACGAGCTCGCGCTCGCCGAGGCGGATGCTCCCCTCCACCGTCGCGCTCCGGGGCAGCAGGCCCATGATCGACAGGCTCATCGCCGACTTGCCGCAGCCCGACTCGCCCACGATGCCCAGCACCTGCCCGGCCTCGACGGACAGGCTGACGCCATCGACGGCGCCGACCGGGCCGTCGTCGGTGCGGAAGGTCGTGCGGAGGTTCTCGACGGTCAGCAGCGCCACGCCCTACTCCAGCCGGATCCGCGGGTCGAGGGTGGCGTTGACGATGTCGACGACGATGTTCGCCGCCACGATGATGATCGCGGAGAAGAGCACGATGCCGGCCGTGGTCGGCACGTCGAGGCGCTGCGCGGCCTCGACCGCCAGCCAGCCGAGCCCCTGCAGGCCGAACGTCACCTCGATCAGGATCGCGCCGCCGAGCAGCAGGCCGAGGTCGAGGCCGAACATCGTCACGATCGGGAGCATCGCGTTGCGGAAGGCGTGGCGCACGATGACGCGGGTCTCGCCGGCGCCCTTGGCACGGGCCGTGCGGACGTAGTCCTCGCTGAGCGTGTCCAGCATCTGCGAGCGCGTGATGCGCACGTAGATGGCGGCGAACTGCAGCGCCAGGACCAGGCCGGGCAGCAGCAGGTGGTACAGCCATTGCCCGGGGTTCGCCAGGGGCTCGTAGCCCGACAGCGGGAACCAGCCGAGCCGGTAGGCGAGGAAGTAGAGGGCCAGCAGGCCGAAGTAGTAGACGGGCAGCGATTGCCCGATCAGCACGAAGACGATGGTCACGCGGTCGAAGATCGAGCGTGGTCGGATCGCCGAGATGATGCCGATCGGTATCGAGATCAGCAGCCAGAGGATCGCGGCGACGAAGGTCAGCGAGAGCGTCACCGGGAAGTGCGTCCAGATCAGCGAGTCGACCGAGCGCTGCTTCGCGAAGGAGCTGCCGAAGCGGCCGAGCAGCTGGTCGCACTCGGCGGCCGTCGAGCCCGGGCAGACGCGCTCGCGCTCCTCCTGCGAGGGGCCGAGCACGAGCCGCTTGAGCGTGTAGCCGTACTGGACGTAGTACGGCTTGTCGAGGCCGAGCAGGGCCGAGACGCGCTCGATCTGCTCGGGCGAGGGGTTCTTGCCGGCGTAGAGGCGCGCCGGCGAGATGTTCGAGTGCCAGCGCAGCACGGGTCCGAACAGCACGAAGACCGCGAGGGTCACGACGAGCACCACGAAGATGCCGCCGAGCAGTCGTCGGATCAGGAAGCGGACCATGCGATGGCGGGATGGTGGCCCGCTCGCCGCGCCGAAGCGCGACGAGCGGGGTTGATCACCGTGCGGACTACTTGCCGTCCCTCAGGAAGTACGAGGCGAAGTAGAACTGCTTGCCGGGGCCCCAGACGTAGTTGCCCAGGCGCTCCGAGATGAACGACACCTTGCGGCGCAGGTCCAGCGTGGCCCACGGCGCGAGGTCCCGAGCGGTGTCGGTCGACAGCTGCGCGTACTGCGCGGTGCGGTCGGCACCGGGCGGCAGCTGGTTGATCTCGTTCACCTTGGCGTCGAAGGCCTCATCGCAGAACTGCCCGTAGTTCGAGCCCTGGCCGCAGAGCAGCAGCGGGCCGTAGTACGTGATCGCGTCTCCGTAGTCCTGGCCCCAACCGGCGACGCCGATGTCGTAGTCGCTCTTGGGGTCGGCCAGGAAGCCGTAGTACACGTCGGCGGACAGCGCCTTGACGGTGACCTTGAAGCCGATCGCCTCGAGGGCCTCCTTCATGGCGGCGGACACCTGCGGCGCCGGAGCGTCGGAGAAGTTCGCCAGCGTGATGTCGATCGGGGTCTTGACGCCCGACTCGGCGACCAGCGCCTTGGCCTTCTCGACGTCCATCGTGTAGACGTCGGTCGGCTGATCCGCCAGCAGGTTCTGCGAGAGGATCTGGCTCCACGGGGAGCGGCTCAGCTTGCCGCCGATGATCTTGACGATGGCGTCGCGATCGAGGGCGTAGTTGACCGCCTGGCGGAGCTTGACGTTGTCGAACGGCGCCTTGTCCGTCTTGAACACGGCGTAGTCCACCGCGGCGTCCGGCGTGGAGAAGAACCGGTCCTTGAACTGCGGATCGTTCGCCGTCGCCGGGATCTGCGAGCCAAGCGGCGCAGAGCCGTCGAACGTCATGTCCAGCTCGTTGCTCTTGAGCTGCGCGTACTGGGTCTCGTCGGGCACGCCGATCTGGAGCGTGATCCCGTCGATGTTGTTCTCGTTCTCCGCCTGCGGGACGCCGGCGGCGACGTTCTTGTCCCAGCTGGGCTCGCGCTCGATCGTGACCGACTTGTCGAGCTGGTAGTCGGAGATCTTGTACGGGCCGACGTACGGCGGCGGGGTGTCCATCTTCTTGTGCGGCGTGGAGGCCGGCACGATGAACGCCCAGCCCATCGCCAGGGCGCGCGGGAACGAGCCGTCCGCCTCGGCGAGCGTGAACGACGTCGTCAGCTCATCGACGGCCTTGATGCCGCTGATGCCGATGTTGTCCTTGCCCTTGGACTTCGTCATCGCGTCGGTGTACTCCGACATCCCGACGATGCCCGCGTAGTAGCCCGAGGCCGGCGGTCCGCCGGTCGCGCACTGGATGTTCGGGTCGAGGATGTACTCGAACGTGGCCTTGACGTCCTTCGACGTGACGGGCGAGCCGTCCGGGAAGGTCAGGCCCTCGCGCAGCTTGACCGTGTAGGTCTTGCCGTCGGCGGAGACGCTCGGCATGTCGGCGGCGAGCTCCGGCTGCATCTCGTCCGTGGCGGGCGAGACGACCGTGTTCGGGTAGCCGTAGAGGCCGCGGGCCATGAAGTAGAAGACCGACCAGGAGATGCCGTAGTACGAGAGGCCGTTCCAGCAGTCGATGTTGTCGTTCATCGCCATCTTGAGCGTGCCGCCCTTGACGGGCGTCTCGGCAGCCGGGAAGCCGCCGTCCAGATAGTCGCCACCGGCTGCTGCGGTCGATTCGCCGCCGCCGCCGGAGCTCGTGGAGCTCGAGCTCCCGCTCGAGCCGCAGGCGGCCGCGACGACGGCGATTGCCACCAGCGCTGCTGCCATCAGCAGATAACGGAGCTTCCTCATCGGATCTCCTCCTTGGTCGTGGTCATCGGATCAGTGTCCTTTCGGGGGGTGGGACAGGGTCGGGGGCGGTTAGAGGATCGTGCCGCCGCGGGGGTCGAGGGCATCGCGCAGGCCATCGCCGAGCAGGTTGAAGGCGAGCACGGTGAGGACGAGCAGGGTGCCGGGGAACACCATCAGGAAGGGCGCGTTGATGTACAGGCCACCGGGCACGGCGTCCGAGATCATGCGCCCCCACGAGGGGATGTCCAGCGGGAGGCCGAAGCCGAGGTAGGAGAGTGCCGCCTCGGCCGCGATCGCGCCCGCCACCGACAGGCTGGCGTAGACGGTCAGCGGCCCGATCAGCTGGGGCATCAGGTGCCGGAAGACGATGCGGGAGTTGGACGCGCCCAGCATGCGCGCCGCCGTGACGAACTCGCGGTTGCGCAGCGACAGCACCTCGCCGCGGAAGATGCGCCCCGGATAGAACCAGGAGAAGAGGGCGATGATCAGGATCACGAACCAGAGCGAGGCGCCGAAGGCGACGGAGGCCGCGATCGCGAAGAGCAGGAACGGGAACGCGGCCACGATGTCCATCAGCCGGGCGATCACGGTGTCGGTCCAGCCGCCCACGTACCCGGCGATCACGCCGAGCAGCAGCGCCACGACCATCGTCAGGAACGTCGCGACGATGCCGATGATCAGCGAGGTGCGCGCGCCGAACGACAGCTGCACGAGCATGTCGTAGCCGAGGTTGTTCGAGGCGCCGAGCACGAAGCACGCACGCTCCCCCACGCTGGCCAGCCCATCGGCGCAGCCATGCAGCGGTCCGACCGGCAGCAGCGTGTAGTCGTCGACGCCGGTCGAGTTCGACTTGTTGACCGGATGCCCGGTCCACGACTCGAACAGCGGCCCGGCCAGCGCGAACAGCACGAGGAGCACGATGAAGGCGAGGCTGGCGAGCGCGACGTAGTCGCGGCGCAGACGGGCGAAGGCGAGCTGGCGCGGCGTGCGCGCCAGGACCATGCCCTCGGTCTTCATGTCCTCGAACTGCTCGACGGTCGACACGCGACCCCCTCTCCCTCGCTGCGGGAGGGTACACCGAATCCGCACCGCGTGGGGGAATTCTCCCCACCGGCGGTGCGGCGAACCCGCATGCGCACGTCTGTGCGCCGCAGCACGGGCGGGCCGAGCGACGCGGGACGGCGCTGGGCTCGCTCAGGGGCCGCCGGATCCGGGCGCTACGAGATCGCGTCGGCGCCGGCGACGACCTCCAGCAGCTGCTGGGTGATCTCGGCCTGGCGGGCGCGGTTCATGTCGAGCGTGAGACGGTCGATCAGGTCCTTGGCGTTGTCGGAGGCGCTGCGCATGGCGGTCATGCGCGCCCCGTGCTCGGAGGCCGTGGACTCGAGCAGCGCGCGGAAGATCTCGGTCTCGAGCGCCGTGGTGAGCAGCGGCCCCAGCATCGTCTCGGCCTCGGGCTCGAACAGGAGCTCGCCGGAGACGGCGGCCTTGCCCTCGGTCGCCGCCGCCGCGGCGGGCAGCGGGATCGGCAGGACCTCGTCGGCGTGCACGGTCTGCACGAGCGGCGAGTCGAAATGGTTGAAGACCATGATCAGGCGATCGAACTCACCCTCGCCGTACTGCTCGATCAGCGTGTTCGCGATCTGCTCCGCGTCCTGGTAGACCGGGCGATCGGTGAAGCCGGTCCACACCTCGCGCAGCTCGGCGCCGCGGAAGCGGAGCGACCCGGCGCCCTTGCGGCCGGCGGCGTACCAGACGATCTCGCGACCGGCCGCGCGCTCGGCGGCGGCCTCGTCGATCGCGCGACGCAGGACGCTCGCGTTGAACGCGCCGGCGAGGCCGCGGTCACCCGACATCAGGAGGATGGCGGTCTTCGTGATCTCACGCCGCTCGAGCAGCGGCTGGCCGCCGAGCGAGCCGGTGCGGCTGGCCGTCTCGGAGATCAGCTCGTGCATCCCGTCGGCGAACGGGCGGAGCGACTCGATGCGGACCTGCGCACGGCGCAGCTTGGCACCGGCGACGAGCTCCATCGCCTTGGTGATCTTGCTCGTGTTCTTGACGGAGTGGATCCGCC